>JAUYFZ010000111.1 GCA_030689585.1 Rhodocyclaceae bacterium
ATGACTTGCGCCCTCTGGGAGGCGTTGTTGCAAAACAACGATGCCAGTCTTGTCTTGATGCGGTTTATCTGGAACATCCCCTTGGGTGGCAAGCGCAAGTTTGTTCGCGCCATTGATGCCCATTTATCGGAACGTTATCCGATGTTCAAGGGGTTATCTGAAAACTGGCCGGCAGAAAATGCCATTGCACCCTATGTGCGTCCTGCAGAACAGCGTTCCAACGATTTTGAACTTGTCACCCAAGGGTATCTGGGCTACATGAACATTGGCTACACCGCCCGCGAAGTGGACTTGTTCGTTTGGTTGGAAGCGATTCGGGACAAGCAGTGCGAAGATCGCCCCTGCGAAGTGGGGGTTTGCACTCCTGGAAAACCCGACCCCAAAGGCGGTTGTCCCGTGCAGATTCACATTCCGGAAATGCTGGAAATGTTGGGCACTGGGCGGTTCCGCGAAGCGCTTAAAGTCATTGAGGATTGCAACCCGTTACCCAACGTAACCGGTCGTGTTTGTCCGCAAGAACTGCAATGCCAAGGGGTATGCGCTCACCAGAAACGCCCCATCGAAATCGGGCAGTTGGAATGGTATTTGCCGCAACGCGAAAAAATTGCGGATCCAGAAGGATTAGCCGCACGCATGGCGCAGTTGGCGGCAGTGCCCGATCCGTGGGCAGCGGCTACAAAACCGCCGATTGCGGTGGTAGGTTCCGGTCCTGCGGGCTTAATCAACGCGTATCTTCTGGCGACAGAAGGCTTCCCTGTCACAATTTTTGAAGCCTTCCACGAACTAGGGGGGGTGCTGCGTTACGGTATTCCGGAATTTCGTTTGCCCAATGAACTGATCGACGATGTCGTTCAAAAGATCAAATTATTGGGGGGCAAGTTTGTCGCCAACTTCGTGGTGGGCAAAACGGCGACATTGGAAGACTTAAAAGCGGCCGGATTCTGGAAAATATTCGTGGGCACAGGGGCAGGGTTGCCGCGCTTCATGAACGTGCCAGGTGAGCACTTACTCAATGTCATGTCCGCCAACGAATTTTTAACCCGCGTCAATCTGATGCAAGGGGCGCGAGAAGGATTCGAGACTCCTCTGCCAGAAGTAAAAGACAAGCAGATTGCCATCATCGGTGGCGGCAATACGGCGATGGACGCAGCGCGTACCGCTCGCAGACTGGGCGGAAAAGTAACGATTGTTTATCGTCGCACGATGGAAGAAATGCCAGCTCGCGTGGAAGAACTGCATCACGCGTTGGAAGAAGAGATCGAAGTGCGCGTGTTGCGTTCCCCGCGTGAATTTTTGGGCGATAGCGAAACGCACTTTGTGACTCACGCCATTTTAGAGGTCATCAAGTTAGGTGAGCCCGATGCGTCGGGCCGTCGTAGCCCTGTGGTTACGGGGGACACCGAGCGCATGGCCGTTGATTTGGTCATCATGGCACTGGGCAACTCCCCGAATCCCATCATCAAGGATTCCGAACCCAATCTCAAGACGACGAAGTGGGGCACGTTAGACGTAGGACGTGGCTCACAAAAAACCTCGGTTAAAGACATTTACTCAGGCGGGGATGCAACCCGTGGCGGTTCCACGGCGATCAATGCCGCCGGTGATGGACAAAAAGCCGCGCGTGAAATCGTCGGCGACATCGACTTGGAAAGCGGAGATATTCGCACCTGTGTGGCACAAGCCGCGCATTACACGGCGTTGGCTTCTGCCCCTCAGGCTATTGTCGAAAAACTGAACATTGCCGAGGGCATTGTCGAACTGGTCGTAAAAGCACCGGTCATTGCCAAATCCGCTCAACCCGGACAATTCGTGCGTGTATTGGCAACCCCCAAGGGCGAGCTGATTCCGCTCACTCTGGCGGACTGGGATGAACAGGCAGGCACGATTACCTTAGTTATTCAGGCGATGGGGGCAAGCAGCATCCTCATCAACCAGATGAACGTAGGGGATGTTTTTACGGGCATTGCCGGCCCGTTGGGATTACACAGCGATTTACATCGTTACCCTGATAATCAGACGGTGGTTTTCACCGCAGGTGGCGTAGGGCTGCCGCCGGTCTATCCCATCATGCGAGCGCATTTGCGGTTAGGCAATCACGTTACCTTGATTTCCGGTTTCCGTAGCGAGAATCTCCAGTTCTGGACGGATCGCGTAGCGACATTGAAAGCCGAATTTGGTGAAAAATTAGAAGTCATTTACACCAGTAACGACGGCAGTTTTGGCGTGAAAGGTTTCGTCACCGGCCCGTTGGAAGAGATGCTCAAAGCAAAACGCGCCATTGCTGAAGTCGTTACCATCGGCCCTCCGTTGATGATGCGAGCGGTGTCCGATCTCACCAAACCCTATGGGGTAAAGACGGTGGCCAGCTTAAATTCGATCATGGTCGATGCCACAGGGATGTGCGGTGCTTGCATGGTTCCGGTGATGATCGATGGCAAACTCGTGCGCAAACATGCCTGTATTGATGGCCCTGAAATTGACGCGCACATCATCGACTGGGACAAATTCCTGCCACGGTTTAACTTGTTCAAAAAACAGGAGAAGATAGCCAAGACACGCCATGGGTTGTAGGCACATGAAAAGATTGTTTTTGGTTTTAATTGGTATTACCGTTAATACCAATATTTCTTAGGGAGAATTTTCATGGCAACTACAATTCGGTTACCTACGCATTTGGAGCAAACTCTCGTCCGTTATTGTATCGGAGAAAGAAAAACAAAATCAGAAGTCATCATCGGGCTGTTAGAGCAGCAGTTCATACGAACAAATCCTCGTATGCCCCCCTATGAGATCGCGGTAGAAACTGGATTTGTTGGATCTTTTGAAGGCACGGGCGAGCCAAGTCACTACAAAGCGCGAGTAAAAGATGCCATTCGTGCTAAACATCAGCGATGAAAACCCTTGTCGACACGGGACCTTTGGTGGCATTACGCGACGCGCCCAACGAACAAGGGCTACCCGTTAGCGTGCTATTCCATCAGGGTGTTGCTTGGTAATAAGCGTATCATGCCCCGCCATGACTGACCTTCACCGAAAAATCGTCAAACGCCTGCTGGTCGCTTGGCTGGCTATTTCTTTCGTCATCGGCGGCGGTGCGCTGATTTACGGCATCGAAATCATTGACGACAAACTCGTTACTTTGGCGACGGCGGAAGCAGATGCGCTGACGAAGACCACCCTGCCCATGCTTAACCGTGCGGATCGAGACTTGGACGTGCTGGCGAAAATAGCTGATGAGTTTGTGCCCGAACACTTCATCATCGTCGAACTTTACGACCGCAACAGAAATCTCATCATGGAGCATGTCTATCCGCGCTATACGGCCATTGAAGAAGCTCTGAAAAAGCAAACCCATGCTTTCCCCCGTGATAACGACCCTCACTACGAAAAATTTGTTATCGGTAACGACACGGTGCTACAGGTGCTGGTGCCACTCAAAGATGAAGTCGGCGGCATGGCTGGATTTTTCGAAGGAGTCTTCCTGATTGATCCGAAAACCATCGCTCAATTACAACAGGAAGTGGCGACCACCCTAGTGGTGATCCTCTTCACGGTGCTGGCAACCACGCTGATCTTTTACCCTGTCATTCTGGCACTCAACCGCGACGTGCTGCGTCAGGCACGGGCGTTACTCAAGGGCAACGTCGAGCTGATGGAAGTGCTGGGCAGCGCGATTGCCAAGCGGGATTCGGATACCAACATCCATAACTACCGCGTCGCCATTTACGCCGTACATCTGGCACGAGCAGCCGGTCTT
>JAUYFZ010000232.1 GCA_030689585.1 Rhodocyclaceae bacterium
CGTAAATTTGTTAAAACCACAGAAAACATTTTCAAATACAAAAACGTTGCCAATAAAATAAAAAATTAGAAATGGCGACTCAAAATTTCAGAATTTTAGACCGACTATTTTTTAAAAATTGGGGTTTTCTGCCAAGCACTAAATAAGCCCTGGCAAGTGCCGTCCCACCCACAAGAAGACACGGTGCCTCAATAACACCTGGCAACCGAACAATACGAACAATCTCGTCTTGACGCTGGTAAAGGGTTTGGGTTTCCATGGCGTTCATTATACGTAGGGATGAATTGCTCCAAAAGCACTGGCTGATAATTCGATCTCTGCTCCTGCAATACCGACCCGGCGGGCAGCATTCTTCCAACCGCTCGCCACCTCCACGATACTTCCAACGATTTCTTGAGCACGTTCGTCCGTCAGACGGTAGAACGGTGCGGTAGCCCGCACCGTTTCCAGCGAAGGCCGATTGTCGGACTCATCGATGTTGAGAACATGCTCTGCTTTATCAATGCTTGGATTAACATCAAAAGCAGGGGCCAAACGCCAGCCACGCCTATTTAGAATGAACCCGTGGTTCCGCAGATGATCGTCACGATTCCCAATGGCAACATTGAAGGCGACACGCAAAAAAAGCTGTTCCAGATCAGACTGTACAAAGTGAGGATCGCCCTGCCTCTGAAGAAACTCGGCAAGTTCCAGATAGCTGGTTCCTTCACTGACCCTCTTGCCTAAGAGCGTCATGGCCGAAGCATAAAATCGCCGCCGATATTCCGCTCCATTCGCCGCCACACCTGCAATGCGGTCGAAACGCTGCACGCAAAACGTATGATGCGCACGAGGGGTGAGCCGTTCGACGATTGCCGGAGGCATGTCGATTCCAACTTGACGGGCAAGCCACCAAGCCATCCCCTCCCACGCGCCTATATTCCTGTCGTCATCGTGCGCAGGAAACTTGGCAATCCAGAGCGAACTGTCCTTGTTGCGGAAGTTGGCCTTGGGTCGTGCCCCCCCTAGGGAAGCCCCCGGAGCGACCAACACGGCAAGCCAGCGTCGCAAGGGATCAATATCATGAATATCCTTGCGAGTCAGTGCCTTCGCAATCGTGGCCAGTTCTGCGAGATGCGTGATGGGGGGAGCCGCCAACACTTCATTGGCAAGAAACATTTCATCATTTTTCAAACGGAACCGCAGCGCACCTTGCCGGGTGACATCCTGAACACCCAAAAGAAAATCCCAGGCATACAGTGTTCGTGCGGTGCGCTGCTCGTCCTTGGCCTGTAATGCTTCGCGTCGGCGCATCAGGGTTTGCCCCCATCGATCCGGCGAAGAATCCAGAAACACACCGAAATTGCCCGCGTCCGGTTTCGGAAAAAATGAACCCGCATCCAGACTCAACTGCGGATCAATGGTAAATGCCCACTCCCGTTGCGCCAGCCAGGTTTTTTCGTACTGAAATCTCACTTGACCACGATCATGAATCAGTGTGCCCAATCGCTGCATGGGACACCAATCGCAATCCAGCCAAACCTCCAGCTCACTGCTCATCGTCGCCACTTTTTGAACAAAGGTAAGGCGAGATCCTGAAGACGACGGCCCAACACATCATCTAGGGCCACCGTCGCAAAATCACCTTCCAGTCCATAGATAGCCAGCACACGCAGGTAGGTTCCCATCGTGACTGAAGCATCGCCACGCTCTACCTTGGCTAGCGTCGGGCGCGAAATGTCACAACGCAAGGCAACCGTGGTCGTCGTCAGTTGTCGTCTGAGGCGAGCCAGTCGAAGACGCTCACCTAATTCGACGAGCAGTTTGGATTCAGACAGAAAGGCAAGGGGGGCTTTGCTTGGCATAGTGAAAGCATTATGAGCAAAACCATTTCGCTTTGTCAATAATGGTTATCAGAATGCAAGCATCAAATTCATGTGCTGAAGCCATTCTCCTTCCTTCCTCGATCCGTTTGGTTTGAGCACGCGGGCTAAGTCGAATTTGAAAGCAATATCCTTGGCCAGCGAATAACGCAACCCCAAACCGGCGGCAGATAAGCTACCAGAGGCGTGTGTTTCACCCGCCAACAGGTGGTTGCGGCCCGTGGCGGTATCAAAAAAGGCGAGTAGCTTGAACGAACCGGGCAGCCCCACCTGTCCGGCCAGCTCTGGCGTGGTCGCTTCTACGGTCGCCAATATTCCCGTATCGCGGGATACTTCCCGTTCCGAAAATCCCCGCACGCCGTTGGCACCGGCCATGCCGAACTGCTCGGCCGAGAGCAACGCGATGTCCGTCCATTGGGCAGAAGCTGCCATGCGCAACTGCCAATCCCCCGCCAGACGCATGTGATTGAGGCTGCCTTTGATGGAACGATAATCGTCGCGTGCGCCGGCCCCGCCCGTTGGACTGGGTCTGGAAGCCTGAAAGTCGGCATCGCGTCCGTTCTTACCGCCGGGCAGGTTGTGCGTGAGGGTCACACTTAATTCCGTTGCCTGTCCGCCCGCCGCCAACATCCGGCTGTAAGTGGCGGTCAAGGGGCGCGTCGTAATATCCGCTGCCGCTGATCCGCACCCTGCTGCCCCAAAGGTGCCCAGTGTGCAGGTATTGTCGTTGGCCTTGATGTCCCATCCCACAATGAGTTTATGCGTCATATCGCCTTCACGCGGCAGGGCATGGGTGTAGCGAAATCCAGTCACCGTCCCGCTTCCGGCGAAACTTAGATCACCGGCGGTGGTTGCGGTCGTGCCCGCATTGACGGTGGAACTGGCCAGAATGAAATCGAAGGCTCCGCCTAGGGCATAGACAGGCAGACGATAGCTGGCACTCCAGATTTTGACGGCGGCGGGTTTTTCCGGCGATGTCTGGTAAGAGAGCGTCGCCACATGATCACGGTTCCAAAGATTGGCGTGTTGTATGGAAACGCCGATGCGTCGCTTGCCCGTCGAATCATTGCCCGTGTTATCCAGCGACATCGTAAATTTCAAAGGGTCGTTTTCAGTCACTTTTAGACTGGCATCCACTGTGTTTTCTTTTTCTCCAAATCCCAATAACACTTCTACCTGTTTGGCGGGATTTTCGTTGTTGAGCGCAATTTGAGTAGAAAGATCAAAGGTATTTGGAGAAGTGCCCTCCTTCAACGCCGGTAACGCGGCCCGCAGATTATCGGCATCCAAGTATTTGAGAGTATCCGGTAGCACCACTTTGGCAATCACCGTTTCGGTAACTTCCAACCGCACGATGCCGCCGGTCAATTCTTGCTCCGGTGCATGAACCTGAACAGCAGAATAGCCGCGTTGCCGGTACGCAATTTCTATCGTTTCGAGTGCGCGCTGTATGTCCCCGTATTCCCGCTTTTCACCCGTAAAAGGAGCCACCAACTGCGCAATTTCGTCGGCGGTGAGCAACGAGGCCCCTTCGATCCGAAACCGCTGAATGTCAAACCGCTCCGTTTGTCCCGCTTGCCCCCAAGCATGACCGCAGACGACGATCAGAAATATCCCAAACCATCTCATGAAGTGACTCGGTCGTAGTATCTCGCCCGATAAAGTAGGCGATGACGCGAGGCGCCGTTTGAAAAACCTGCGCGATCATGCAAAACGTTATTGCTAACCAATCCCATGCCAGGTTCCAGCCGTCCACGCAATATCCAGGGGGAGGGTTGATTCAATAGATGAGCCAAGGCCCTCACCGCCGCACGGGTAACGGCATCGTCACGCCAGACGATGTTGATCGCTCTGGCCGTATAGCGCATGTGTAAAAACCCTGCCTCATCCACGGAAAAAACTGGACCCGGTTGTTCCGGTCGCGCAATGCCCCCTTCTTCTCCTTGCTCCATCCTCGCCGGAATGGTCATGGCCTCCGGACGGGATAAGGCGCGAATATATTCAGGGTTTTTATCGCGCAGCAGAATGTAGGCAATTTCGTGATCTAAAAGCTGGTTTTCTCCACCGGATTCGGCACTTTCTGCGCAATGAAGCAGTAGCCCCCGCACGGTGCGCTCCGGTGCGTTGTAATAACCGTCCGTATGCCATTTGATCGGACGGTTGGTGTAGGGAATGAAATCAGGACGATTCCCGGTTTCTTGCACCGATAACGGTGAAATGCCATCGTCATCGGTCAACCAGTGCGTGTCGAGTTTTTGCAATCCCAACTGCTGGCCGAGTTTTCGCGGAATGTCCTTATCAGGATCGCGCCCCGTTTTCCCTGCATGAATGGCCATGTTGCAGCGGGCACACAGGTCAATCATTTGCTGTCGTTCCGACACATTCAAGCATCGAGGATCCTCCACTTCGACCACAATGTCTTCCAGTCGACGCGGAGCCGTATCGAGTTTTTGGGCGCGCCAGTCACGGTACGTCGCTGTGTCGTGCAGGTCGAAAGGAGACGTCATCATTCAAGGATGCCCGTCAATGTTTTCTCTAATGCCAGAATCGCCGCCGGTGCTTCAATATCCATCACTTGATCGATCACCCAATGATGATCTTTTTCAAGCAACAGAACTTCCCTCAAACAAGCCCCTAAATACCGATGAAAGCCAAATGCCTCATAGTCAAATTCGGCATATTCCGCGCTACGTCGGTTGAACAAATGAATGAAATCGCGCTGATCCGCGCTGGGGTCCACTTGATGAAGTTGTTTGTTTTCCTCAACGATTTCTGACAATCGTTTCACCAAGGCCACGGTGAATGCCGTGCGAACTTCCACGTCGAGTTGTTTGTAAACAATTCGGTCGGCTGCCACTGCCATAAAAACCAGAAACTCGCCCAAAAAATCGAAATAGGGCGGGCCAATATCAATGTCGAACTTCGCACGCCGCATGTTGTTGATCGATTCAATCGCCAATTTCCAAGCCAAAGTCGCCACGACGGAAGCCAGTACCACGGGGGATCTCTGGCCTTCCGCATGGAAACGGGTACGAAGTCGAATGCCCGCCATCAATCAATAACCAGCCTTGCCATAAGGCTTCGGCAAACCAGCAATCTTGACGGCCTGTTTGGCCGGGCCATCAATCGGGAACATGTCGTACATTTCCTTGGAGCCCGCATGGGGCAGAATACTTTCCATGTCCTTCATGAAATTGCGGAAGTTCGGCGTTTTTCCGTCTTCCTGAAATTTCTCGCGGAAGTAGTTGATGACCACCATGTGATCGTCGGTCAGCGTAATGCTTTCCGCTTCTGCGATGACCTGCACGGCCTCGTCAGAATAATCCGGCTCCAGCAGAAAGCCATAGTCGTCCGTTTCTTTTTCTTCCCCATTGATCACGTAGCTCATTAAAAGTTCTCCTTTGATATTTAAAAGAATTATCTACCCCATCCACCCACGGGCGCAACCGATTTGTGCTCTACGAAAAGTCCGCATCCCAACAATCGATCACCCCCCAACCCTTCGCGTTGCACGCGCAACGACCCGGTCTCATCCAACCCCTGCAACATCAGGCTGAAACCCACACGAAGTCCTTCCTGCCGTGCCTTGCCGCAAAGCAGAGGCACGAAAATATCCATCTGAGACAGCCTATGACGACAAGCCTCGAGAAACGCTGACTCTTCGGATTCTCCCATCGTCACAAAGGCAGAATATAGCATTCTGACCCCCGCTAATTCACGCGGCTTGGCCGTTCCAATCGTCACGCTGTCCCCCAATTCAAGAGACACCCCCGTCAGCCCATTCGCCAATTCCTGTCTTTCACGAGGCAGACGCAAAATCAAACGAGAATGCCGTGACAAATAAAGTTCGTCAGAAGCCTCTCCCACACGATGCAAGGAATGAACACCGGCCAATGGCTCATCCATTAACCAAGGCAGATGCTCGCACAACTGTTCTTTCAATCTCTCGGCATAACCTTTCTTCACCGCTTGACCGGAAAGAACGAAGGAAATATCCAGTGAATCATTAGCGTGAAATACATACCCCATCCCCTCCCCAACCCTCCCCGTGAAGGGGAGGGAGTTAAGCCCCTCCCCCTTCAAGGGGAGAGAGTTAGTCTGCTCCCCCTTGTAGGGGAGGGAGTTAGTCTCCTCCCCCTTGAAGTGGAGGGAGTTAGTCTCCTCCCCCTTGAAGGGGAGGGAGTTAGTCTGCTCCCCCTTCAAGGGGAGGGAGTTAAGCCCCTCCCCCTACAAGGGGGAGGCTGGGAGGGGGATGGGGTCGGTAGATGCCCTAAGTTTCATCATGCGGGGTGGGCTTCGTGACCATGCCCGTTAACGTGAAATAACTCGTTCGGAGTGCCCCGTAACAAACGAGCGCAGCGAGCGGGTCAGAACCCCCCCGAGAGGGGGGCGAAGGGGGGCGGGTGTTTAAATTGCTTTCAGTGTATTTCATAGAACGAGGGTTGGCTTGGCGACTAGGCGAGGTAGACCAAAGCGGATATTGAAACGGAAGGTGCTGCCTTTTCCAGGCGTGCTTTCCACGGTGATGTCGCCTCCCATCAACCCGACGAGATGGCGACAGATCGCCAGTCCCAGTCCGGTACCCCCGTAGTGTCGGGTGGTGTATTCCTCTGCTTGGGAGAACGGATCGAAAATGTGGTCGAGTTTATCGACGGCGATACCGATCCCTGTATCGATGATTTCACATTGAATCTGGCAATGATCTTCCACACGATAGAGCGCGGAACAGCGAAGGGTGATGCTGCCTTGGTGCGTGAATTTGATGGCGTTGCTGATGAGGTTGGTCAGCACCTGACGCAACCGCACCGGATCACCGAGCAAGAGAGGCGGGATGTTGGGATCAATCTCGCTGGTGAGCGTTAACCGTTTGTCCTGGGATTGGGATGAGAACAGGCCAACGACCTGCGTGATGGATTCGCGTATATCCATGGGAATGGATTCGAGCGTGAGTCGTCCCGCATCAATGTTTGAGAAATCGAGAAGGTCTGTGAGGACGGTTAACAACGCCTTGGCAGAATCTTTCGCAAGTCCCAAGTACTCTCGCTGTTCCTCGGTCAGGTCAGTCATAAGCACCAGATCGGTCATCCCCAGAATGCCGTTCATCGGCGTGCGTATTTCGTGGCTCATCGTGGAGAGGAAAGCGGATTTGGCGCGTGCGCCCGCTTCAGCCGCTTCCTTGGCGTAGATCAGTTCGCTTTCTCTTTGGATGACGCTATCGGCCATGAAGTTGAAGGCATCGGCTACCGCAGCGATTTCGGGTACGGCAATATCAGGGATGCGCTCCAGTTCACCGGCGGCGATATGTTGCGCACCCTTGGTCAAGAATTTGAGGGGGGCTAATCCGCGCTGAACGACCCAGCCAAGCAAGGCGATGAGCGCGGCTAACCCGGTGAGTCCTGCCAGAACAAACCGGCTGATCGCCGACCAGAGGTCCGAGAGCAGTTTGTCGGAGGACATTTCAAGCTGCACGATGCCATACCGGTTGCCACCGACGATGATATTGATCTCGGTGATGACTGGATTCAATGGCATCAAGCTCACAAACCAGTCCGGCGCACGGGCTGCATCTCTACTGGCATCGATGCTATCGAGTCGCACACGTCGGCTTTTCTCGTCCAGCAAGGCCATGCGTCGAACGGCGGATTGGCGAACGACTCGGCTGAAAGTCTCATCAACCGTGGCCAGATCACCGATGACCAGCGCGTTGTTCAGCATGGGCAGCAGAGCTTCCACGATACTTTGTGCATTGTCACGGGACGTTTTTTCGCTGGATCCGATGCGCTCGGTAATGACCATCGTCAACCCGACGAACGCCATAACACCGACCGTGACGGCGGTCAGTAATTGTGTGCGTCGTAAGAGGCTCAGCGAGGTAAACATCAAGGCATTATTGGGCGATGGATTTATAGACGCGGCGTGCGTTGTCGTAGTCTTTATCCGAGGCGGCAGAAAATCCGTCGAATCCACCGGCGGCCCGTGCTTCAGCAGCTTTGGGGTCGGTCTTGATAGCCAGTAGTGCTTTTTGAATGATTTCCGCTTGGGACTTGGCAATACGCGGATGGATGATGACGGCCAGATCGGCATACCCCTCCGAGCTAAAAGCCTCACGATAGGCCAACCCTTTTTGGGCGGCATATTGGGTCAGGAAGCGGGAATTGACGGCGGCCGCATCGACTTCACGGGCCTTGAGTTGCGTCAACGCGCCTTCTTGATGGGCTGCATAGACAGGTTCAAACGTAATTTTTGCATTTTTCAATGCCGCCATGGGGATGGCGTAGGCGACGAAAGCACTCTTGGAAGGGAACACGATCCGTTTGCCCGCCAAGTCTTTCAGCGTCTTGATGTTGCTGTCGGCATGGACGGCGATGACGCCATAGATCGGTTTTTCGCTCCAGCGAGCGATGGTTTTATAGGTTCCGTCGTATTGAGGCAGAAAGTTGTGATTGGTGAAAACGAGATCAAATTCACCGCGTCCCATCATGGCATTGGTTTCTTGTACGGTGGTCCCCATTTTCATCTGGAAGGGGATGCCTGTGGCCTCAGAAAGATAGCGCAGGATCGGATTCCATCGCTCGGCTGTTTTGGCCGCACTTTGTTGATTCAGGATACCGAAAGTCAGTGGCTTGATGTCTGCCGCCCAAGTCGTTGCGCAGAACATTACGCCTATCGTGATGCAAAAAGTTGTGATAAGTTTTTTCATGGTATTTCCTCCGTTGGATTTAAGTAACCCCACTGCTTAAATAGTGGCTGAAGTGATGGAGTGTCGTGGAAAGTCAAAAAATAGAGATACTCTGCCGCAATGTCGCGTTCCTCTGGCCAGCAGAGTGTGCCATGTTGAAGGCTAAACTGATGAACAAAGGCTTCATCCGCAAAGACACCGAAAACCGATTGTGGGTTTGAACTGATGAGCGGATGCAAATCCGCGACACCACTTCGTCCGTCGTTGAAAGACATTTGCATCTGGTAGTTGGAAAGATATTTTGCGTGGGTGATTTCTAGCAACATGGTCGGTTTAGCGTGAAATACACTCATTCGGAGTGCCTCGTAATAATCGAGCGTAGCGAGCCGATGAGAACCCCCCGAAAGGGGGGCGAAGGGGGGCGGGCGTTTAATCGCATTTAACGGATTTCATGTGACAGGGGTGGGCTTCGTGACCATGCGAGTTAGTGTGAGTGGTTCTATGGTCAGCGATGCCCTAAATTCGTTGTATTCGACATGAAAATGCGGTGGGTTGTGTTCCTTGAAGTGCATCAGTATGAGGATGCCAAGAAAACGGGAAACTTCGGGCATGATACGGCTCCGTATAGGCGAATGAATTCGAGGGTCACTTTGTATTTGAAGCCTGATAATACTGCATCGCCTCCGGAATCCATCGTTCGATTTGCTGAATACGTGCCGCATTGGCAGGGTGGGTGGACAGGAATTCTGGAGGAGTGGGCTTACCACGCCCTGCTTCGGCCATGCGATGCCAAAGGTGAACCGCCGCGTGAGGGTCGTATCCGGCTTTTGCCATATAAATTAGACCCATGCGGTCTGCTTCGGATTCGTGCAGGCGCGAATAGGGAAGCAGAAACCCCACTGCGGCACCGGCACCGAGCAATCCGGTATAAAGATCCCGTTTCTTCGGATCGTGTGTGCTGGCCGCCACGGCCAGGGTGGCTCCGGTGACGAGGAGTTGTTGGCTCAACCGTTCTCCCCCGTGCCGTGCGATGGCATGGGCGACTTCGTGACCGATGACGGCGGCTAATCCGGCTTCATCTTTGGCCACGGGTAACAGTCCGGTGTAGACCGCTACTTTGCCACCGGGTAAGCAGAACGCGTTGATCTGTTTATCGTTTTCTATTACCTTGAATTCCCATTGGAAATCGGTGCGGCCTGTGGCTGAGGCAATGCGGCGACCGACGCGATTGACGAGTTCGTTGGCGGCTACATCAGAAGACAGTTTCTCTTTTTTCAGAATGTCCTGAAAAGCGGAGAGACCCATCGCCATTTCTTGTCCGGGGGAGATGAGTTGTAACTGCGAACGCCCTGTCATCGGTACGTTTTGACAGGCCGCAAGTAACAAGGTTACAAAGAGAACAACGGGGAAAAACATAAGGTTCATCGGCTCTATGCGGTTTGTAGTGGGTGACATGCCATATCGCTGACATGATAGTCTCCATCCCCTTCAAGGGGAGGGTTGGGGAGGGGATGGGGGATAGATTCCTTTTGCAAAGCAATCCAGATCGCATCAACTAGCGTATCGATATTTTGCAGCACGTCGTTGTTCCAAAATCTCAATACCCTGAATCCTGCCGTTTGTAGGCACTTGTCACGTTTTTTGTCGCGCTCGCTTTCAAGGTGCTGTCCGCCATCTACTTCAATGATCAAGCGACTTTCCAGACAAACGAAGTCCAGCACATAATCCAAGAACGGGTGTTGGCGGCGAAATTTGCAGTCGACCAATTGCCGCCCGCGCAACCGTTGCCACAACTGAATTTCGGCATCAGTCATGTTATTTCGCAGCTTCTGCTGGATATGCCGCCCGATAATTACGAGA
>JAUYFZ010000253.1 GCA_030689585.1 Rhodocyclaceae bacterium
ATGGGGAAAGTGTGATTCAAGCAAATTCAATCAGTTACAAATGTCGTGCAACTCTTACCCCATCCCCACCCTAACCCTCCCCTTGAAGGGGAGGGAACTTGGTGCGTCTCTTTTCCCATGTGCAATCAACAAGTTAAAAGATGTGTGCATACGGTAGCCCGCAAACTCATCACCGGCCACCCTTTATTTTGTGCGTGAAGGCGCAGGATGTCGTCCGGATCAACCGCCACGGGATGGGTGACTTTCGACATCAACGGTAGGTCGTTATGGGAATCGCTGTAGAAAAAACTGCGTTCAAAACTGCCCCACCACAGCCCTAGGGATTCCAGCCAGGCGTCCACTCGTTCGATCTTGCCTGCCTGAAAAGACGGGGTTCCGCGTGGTTTGCCCGTAAATCGCCCATGCTCCCAGGCCGGAATGGTGGCCACCAGATGCGAAATGCCGAACGCTTGCGCAATCGGGCCTGTCACAAAACTGTTGGTCGCGGTCACGATGGCGCATACATCCCCCGATACAAGATGGCGTTGCACCAGCGCAACCGCTTTCTTCGTCATCATCGGAACAATGCGCGTTGCCATGAATTCCCGATGCCAGCCATCCAGTTCTCCCCGCGAATGGCGCGATAGAGGAGCCAACTGAAAATCAAGAAACACGTGAATGTCGAGCGTGCCTTGCTTGTAATCATCGTAAAAAGCCTGATTTTTGGCTTCGATCAATTCACGGTCGAGCACGCCCTTCGAAATAAGGAACTGCGCCCATTCAAAATCGGAATCCCCTGCGAGCAGGGTGTTATCTAAATCAAACAGAGCCAGATTCATGCATGATTTCCTTTAGGAGCGGTAAGGTGATAACGCGGTGTTGCTCAAGTGAAATTTGATCAAGATGGTTGAGCAGTCCCATCAAGGAAGGCCAATCACGACGACCGTGGATGAGCATATAGCGAAACACGGGTTCGGATACCTGCATGGCCCGCATCTTGGCATGATGCCTCAGTGCATTCAGCTTATCTTCATCGGAAAGTGGACGGATTTCAAAAACGAGGCACTGCGCAATGCGAGTGCGCAAATCTTCCCGCAGGGATAATCGTGCAGGGGGTTGATCGCCCGCCAATAACAACGAGCCTTCTTGGTTAAAAAGGCGGAAGAGGACAACTTGTTCCTCCTCCGTCAGACGATGTACATCGTCGACGACGGCATCGCGCACCGTAGCCATGAGCAAATGCGTCTTTCCGCATCCGGTAGGCCCCCAAACATAGACCCGTTTTTTGTCTTGCCGCAGGGCAGCCAGTAGCTCACTATTGGTTCCAACGATGAAGTTATCCAAGGTTGGAATCGGTTTGGGTTGAATATCAAGTAAAAGTTGAGTCACGGAACAGGGCACGATTTCTGTAGAATCCAAGGACTCCCACTTTACCCGAACTTATCGTGAATCCTTCCCCCCTCACCTATCGTGATGCCGGTGTCGATATTGATGCCGGTGATGCCCTCGTCGAGCGCATCAAACCCGCCGCCCGCCGAACGATGCGCCCCGAAGTTTTGGCGGGTATCGGGGGATTCGGCGCACTTTTCGAACTGTCGAAAAAATACAAGGAGCCCGTGCTGGTCTCCGGTACGGACGGTGTGGGGACCAAGCTCAAGCTGGCTTTCGCCCTGAATCGACACGACACCATCGGACAAGATCTTGTCGCCATGAGTGTCAACGACATTCTCGTCCAAGGGGAAGAACCGTTGTTCTTCCTCGACTACTTCGCCTGCGGCAAACTGGATGTGAACACCGCCGCTACGGTGGTGACCGGTATTGCTCAAGGTTGCGAATTGGCCGGTTGCGCGCTGATGGGAGGAGAAACCGCCGAGATGCCCGGCATGTACCCTGAAGGCGAATACGACCTGGCCGGTTTTGCCGTCGGCGTGGTCGAAAAATCGAAGATCATCGACGGATGCACCATCATTCCCGGCGATACCGTGTTGGGATTAGCGTCCAGCGGCGCACATTCCAACGGATATTCCCTGATCCGACGCATCCTTGACCGCTCCAACCCCGATCTGTCCGCCGATTTTCACGGTCGTCCTCTCGCCGATGTCCTGCTGGCTCCCACCCGTATTTACGTAAAATCCCTTCTTGCTTTGATGCAAAAGCTCCCCGTCAAGGGATTGGCCCACATTACCGGAGGCGGATTGCTCGATAACGTGCCTCGCATCCTGCCCAAAAATTGCGCGGCTGTTCTGAACAGCCAGTCCTGGCCGCTGCCCCCTCTGTTCCAGTGGCTACAACGTGAAGGGGCAGTCGCCGATGCCGAGATGCACCGCGTTTTCAATTGTGGCATCGGCATGGTGGTGATCGTCGCCGAGCATCAAGCACAACAGGCGATGGATTTGCTGTCAGCCGCCGGTGAAACCGTTTTTAATATCGGACATATCGAATCTGTCCAGCCGGATGCCCCGCAAACGGTGGTTATCTAGCCCATGAAAAAAATCACCAAAGCCGTTTTTCCTGTCGCTGGTTTGGGCACACGCTTTTTGCCCGCGACCAAGGCGAGTCCGAAGGAGATGATGCCCATTGTCGACAAACCGCTGATCCAGTATGCGGTGGAAGAAGCGGTGGCCGCAGGGTTGACCGACATGATTTACGTCACGGGACGATCTAAACGGGCTATCGAAGACCACTTTGATAAAGCCTATGAACTGGAAAGCGAACTGGAACATCGCGGCAAACTGGAGTTGCTTGAATTCGTCCGCAACATGCTGCCGAAAAACATCCGCTGTATCTACATCCGCCAGCCGGAGGCGTTAGGGTTAGGCCATGCCGTTTTATGTGCCATGCCGGCCATCGGGGAAGATTCCTTCGCCGTACTGTTGGCCGATGATCTGTTGGACGCAACGCCCCCTTGCCTACCCGTGATGCGGCAAATGGTGGATGCCTATGATTATTACCACTGCTCCGTGCTGGGAGTACAAGATGTCCCGCGTGCGGATACCCGAAGCTACGGCATCGTGGCTTCCCGCCCCTTGGCCGCACGTATCGAACAAATTTCTGCCATCGTCGAGAAACCCACTCCGGAGGAAGCTCCCTCCACGCTGGCCGTCGTGGGACGTTACGTGCTCACCTCGCGCATCTTCCATCACCTGGAAAAAGTGCGTCCCGGATCGGGCGGCGAAATACAGCTCACCGACGGGATTGCTTCTTTGATGGAAGAACAGCAGGTGCTGGCCTACCGCTATGAAGGCGTGCGTTACGACTGCGGCTCCAAGCTGGGTTACCTTCAGGCTACGGTCGAATTGGGACGGCGACACCCCGAAATCGGCACGGCCTTTGCTTCTTGGCTCGACAAACGCCCATGAATTTTCTCGTTCGAACAGCCTACGCACTGGAAGCTGACGAACGATATGCCGCTTTCAAGGCATTCTGTCGTGGATTACTTTTAGATCCCCGTTCTCGTTTTAGAACACTTTATGACACGACGATGATCGTACTGGTGCTCTCCAGCATCATTCTGGTGATCTACGAAATGCGCTTTGTACCGGGATGGGGGGCCAACCTATTCGAAATGACCGTCACAGGGCTGCTCATTCTGGAATACGGGATGCGTTTATGGCTGGCGGGCGATGCCCGGAAAATCATCATCGAACATCAGGAACGCGCCGAACTTCGCGGAACGCAATTCCAGTCATCGCCCGCACTCTGGATGAGCGTGAAAGAACGTCTGGCTTGGATGACAACCCCCATGGCGATTGTCGATCTCCTGTCCATCCTGCCGGGCCTGCGTTTTGTGCCTTCTTCCCAGATTTTCCTGATCTTCCGACTGTTCAAACTATTCCGCTATTTTCATAAGCTGTCGGCTTTTGCGGATGTATTGGTGGAAAAGAAGTTCGAGTTTTCCATTCTGGCCATCTTCGTGGGCACGGTGCTTCTCACCTCCACCGTCGCCATGTATCTCTTCGAAGCAGGGCAGCCCGGAACGCAGATTCACTCCTTCATGGACGCGCTTTATTGGGCGGTCATTACCGTTACCACAGTGGGCTATGGAGACATTGCGCCCAAAACACAGGAAGGACGATTGCTCGCCATGGCACTGGTGTTCGCCGGTATTGCCGTCTTGTCCTTTGCCACGTCCATCATCGTCACCGCCTTCAATGAAAAAATGCGCTCACTACGAGACCATCGCACCTTTTCAGAAGTGGATCGCCTTCGGGAAGTGATCATCGTGTGCGGGTATGGTCGCATCGGCCAAGTCGTCGCCGATCGGTTGAAAAAAAGCGGCAAGCCTTTCGTCGTCATCGATACCAGTGCAGACGCCGTGGAATCCGCACAGCGATTAGGTTATCTCGCGGTGGCCGGAGATGCCGCCAACCCCGATCTTCTAACCAATCTTGGACTGGGTCGCCAAGCCTCCTGCATTCTTTGTTTAACTCACGATGATGCCAGCAACGTCTACATCACCTTAACCGCACGTCAGGCAGACCCGCACATCACCATCATATCCAGGGCCAATCGCTCGGAGTCAGATAAAAAACTCCTTCAGATAGGGGCCAACCATGTGGTGCGACCCTATGAAGTGGTGGCCAATATCACCACGGAATTTATCGATCAACCCATCGCATTTGACGCGCTCTATGACGTGCTTACCCGATCAGGCGGCATTCGGCTAGAACCCGTGCCCATCGCCCCGGGTTCTAGCCTCATCGGCCAACGTATTGGGAAAATTGACTTCGATAGTCGGCATCTCATCTTGTTCGGCATCAATCGCCCCCCCTCGAATCCAACCACCGACGGACATCAGCACTATGAACTCTCCAATGCGCGTTTTTACTTTCAGCCAGGCCCTGATTTCCGCCTGCATCCCCATGACATTCTGATGATCTTCGGACATCACACCAGTCTGGTTCACTTCAGAGACACTAAATTCCACCTATGACCCCCCCTGCCCCGCGCTTTGCCCTGTTCGGCTGCAATCCCATGGCCATCGAACTGGCGCGTCATCTGTTCAGTGCAAAGGTTCCTTTCATCATGCTGGAACAGGATGCCGCCCTAGTGGACATCGCCCGCCGAGAGGGGTTCGACGCACAATCCATCGACTTCTCGGACGATTCCGCCTTGCGTGCCGTGGGAATTGATGATTTTATCGACGGCGTTTTCTGCTTGCTTCCAGAAGATTCCAGAAATGTCCTTCTGACCATTTCCGTGCGCACCCTTGCCCCCAACGTGCGACTCGTCGCCACCTGCCATGCCCGTAGTGCCGCCGCCGTCTTACTGGCCGCCGGAGCCAACCGAATCGTGGACCCCTACGAGATCAGCGGGGCCAGAGTGCATGAACTGATCGAGCATCCAGAGATCGTCGATCTTCTGGAACAAACCGTCTTTGGACAACAGGATTTGCGCATTGCCGAAATCAGAATTCCCATCGCGTCCTGGATCAACGGGTCGTCACTGACCCGGCTTCGTCCCTTCATGCCCCATCCTTTGCTGCTCTTGGGATTAGTGGATATAGAACGAGGGCGCGATCTCGTCTTTGGAGCCAGCGGGCAGGATCACAAACTGGACAGTGACGATGTGCTCGTCATCATCGGGCCTAATCATTCCATCGAATCTTTTCAGACGATCATTGCTTCCCCGCATCCTCCCTCGTAAAGGAACACTATGAAACATCTCCCTTGGAAAGCAGGACTTGCGGCGTTGATTCTTTCATGCCTTCTCAGCGTTGGTATCGAACAATGGGTCGTTTCAAACGAACTGACGCAATTTCAAGACCACGTTCAACGTCGTGCGGCTCACCTGGCCGATGGTCGGGAAAAAGCGGGAGCACTGGGCGTGGTGATGGCCACCAGCACAATTGACCCTACGATTCTTGCAACGGCTCAGGGAACCCTGCCCCCTGATAACCCCGCTGTTATTACCGTTCTCTCGAAACTCTTCAAGATGTTCAATCTGGGCAACATGATCATCCTGAATCGTGAAGGGATCGTCACGGGTTATGTGGTCGCACCCGACAAGCCTTCCATCACCGGTAAGAATTTCAGTTGGCGGCCCTATTTCACCGGAGCCTTAGCGGGTTCGCCCACCATGTATGCCGCACTCGGCAATTCCACGAGAGAGCGCGGGTTTTATGTTTCTGCCCCCATCACAGGAGACATGACGGAAGCGGGAACGCCGGAAATTCATGGCGTTATCGTCGCCAAACTTGGGTTTGAGGAAATCGATCAACTCCTGTCCACCGAAAAAAAACCGATGGCCGTATTGTCCCCTGAAGGCGTGATTTTCGCCTCAAATGTGGCCGATTGGCGTTACCAAGTGCTCGGTAGTAACGCTCAGGTAGAGGCCGCATTAAAAGACAAACGGGTCAATACCGCCTATGAAAAGACCCCGCCCGTTCTGTTAAAACTTACCGAGGGATGGATCGAAAAGGAGGGACGGAGATTGCAAATGGTGTCCTCGCCCATCCAGTGGAACGACCCCACAGGCCTCTGGACCCTGGCAGGATTTGACGATCCCACCCAACACTTTGGCTGGATTGAACGTGCAGGAACGGGAGGTGGCAGCTTTCTTGTCCTCATGCTGCTTGTCGCCTGGTGGCAAGCGCGGCAAAATGCAAAACGCAAAACAAAGCAGGTCGTCAGCCTGCTGGACAATTCCGGGCAGGGGTTTCTGTCCTTCGGGCCTGATCTCGTGATCGAATCCGAATACAGCCGTGCCTGTGAGGTTATGCTGGGAAATTCCCCTGCGGGTCTGAATGTCGCCGATCTGCTTTTCGGGGCAGAATCCCCTCAAGCCAGTTTATTGAAGGAAATCTTACCCTGCGTATTGAACGAGCAGGACGACGATATCCGCGCCAGCATGATGTCGCTGTTGCCCAAAGAAATTCTTCGCACCCCTCTGCTGTTGAAAGTGGAATATAAACCGCTCGGCCACAATAACCACGGAAAATTCATGGTGGTCTTGACGGATATGACCGAAGAACGCCGTGTGACAGACGCGCTGGCCGTTGAACAGGCACACCTCAAGATGATCGTTGCTTCCATCTCGGACAACCGTAATTTCTTTGAAACCGTCGATGCCTTCCAAGAATTTCTGGGACAACGGTTAGCCTGCCTACTGGGAGGCAAGGGAACGCCTGCCCTGATCGCAAAAGAACTCTACCGGGAAATTTACACATTCAAGGGGTTGTTGAATCAGTTCAGTTTTCCGACCACGCCGAAGGTGCTGCACGACATTGAATCTCGCCTGTCACTGCTGCTTTCTCAAGTGCCAACGCAACCGATGATGATGGAGTGTTTGTCGCGCCCTCTGCTTCAGGAAGCCTTCGACGCGGATATGTCTGTCCTCTCCGAATCGCTGGGGGATGCCTTCCTGACGCAGGGTCGCAACCTGATGCTGACGGACGATCAGGCCAGACAACTTGAAGTCTTGTCGCGGCAGTTGTTACGCGGTGAACCCATCGACACGGGAATAGTCGAAGTACGTCATTTACTCGATGAAATCGTCAATCTGCGCAATATATGCCTGTCCGACGCACTGCACGGCTTCGACAAACTCGTTCAACAGATCGCACAGCGTCTCGAAAAAGAGGTCGCTCCGCTTGTCATCCACGGCGGAGACGACCTCTGGATTGATCCGCAAAGCTATAAAGCCTTCCTGCAATCACTGGTGCATATTTTCCGCAATGCCGTCACGCACGGACTGGAAACGATGGAAACCCGTTGGGAGGCAGATAAAGAAGAGATGGGGCATATCACTTGTACGCTCACCTCCGATGCCAGCGGCATTCACATCACCATCGCAGACGATGGGGCCGGTCTCAATTTACAAGCACTTCGCGAAAAAGCCGTAGCCAACGGAATCTACAGCGAGGAAGCGGTCAGAAATATTGACGATGAAACCATTGCACGGCTAATCTTCATGGATAACATCAGCACGCAAAAAGAAATAACTGACCTTGCGGGACGCGGTGTAGGACTGGCAGCGGTATTAAGTGAAACTGAAAAACTAGGGGGAAATGTCGTCGTCAAAACCAAAGCAGGACAAGGCACGGAATTCCACTTCACCCTACCCGCACAACACCATGTCTGAAAAACCACTTCTCACCGAAATCAAGCAGGTCATGGATTCTGCGTTGGCGCGTACTCGATCCTATTTTGAATCCGAATTCTCTATCACCACCGATGAATTTCCGCCCGAAGAAGGAGAGGCGAATTCACTCACCTTGCTGGATATGACCGCTGTCATCGGACTGGGTGGCACGATCAACCTGTTCATCGCCTTCAGCTTTGAAGAAAACCTGATCCGCACGCTGTATGAAAAAATGACGGAAGGCATGAAAATCGCTCCCGATGAGGTGACGATGCTCAAAGAAGCCACGGCAGGAGAAATTATCAACACGGTCATCGGGCATTGCACCGTCGATCTTCAAACACTGGATCAACAAGGAGTCTCTATCACGCCCCCCACCGTGCTGGGTCGCGTCAAAACCCTCCAGCGTTTTGAAGAAGCCATGTTTTACACGCGCAGTCTCATCACTCCCTTCGGTCGTATGGATGTCGATCTAATCGGCCCTAGGGATTTATTCGATACCACTCTTGAAAGGCAACCACCATGAGCACACTGGATTCACTCAATGTCATGATCGTCGATGACTCCCCCATCATCGTCCGCAAACTCACCATGATGTTGGAACAGTTGGGTTATCGCATCGTGGCAACGGCCGGAACGGGGAAGGAAGCGATTACCGCTTATCGCACAACCAAGCCCGATGTCGTAACCATGGACATCACGATGCCCGACATGGATGGGATCGAAGCCACCAAAGCAATCATGGGAGAATTTCCGGAAGCACGAATCGTCATGGTCACCTCGCACGGCCAGGAAAAAATGGTGCTCGATGCCTTGAAATCCGGGGCCAAAGGGTATGTCATCAAACCGTTCCAGGAACACAAAGTCTATGAAGCCATTCAAAGAGCGTGCAAACGGGTCGTAATCGCTGACAAACTCATGGCAGAAATCGACCAGCGCAAGGCATTGGCGGCCCAACGCGAAGCCGAAGAACAGGCCGCAGCCGCCAAGATCGAAGCAGCAAAAGAAGCCGCTTTGAAGGAACTCGCCGAACAAGGAGCCGCCTCTCCAAAACCCACTGTCAGGAACGCATAATGCTCAAAGACCCCCGCGCACTACTGGCCACCTCAGAAAAAATCGTTGATGAGAAAACCATCCAGAAGGTCATCGACCGCATGGCTGTCGAAATTACCACGCAACTATCGGAATTGAACCCGTTAGTACTTTCCGTGATGAACGGAGCCGTGTTCTTTGCCGGTCAACTACTGCCCCGACTGGCATTTCCGCTGGAATGCGACTATCTGCACGCGACCCGATACCGGAATACCACCCAAGGCCACGGTGTCGAATGGATTGCTGAACCACGCACCCCCGTGGCGGGAAGAGTCGTACTGGTCTTGGACGACATTCTTGACGAAGGAATCACGCTGGCCGCCATTCATGCACGCCTGATGGAACAAGGAGCAGCCACCTGTCTTGTGGCGGTATTGGCCGTCAAAAACATTGGACAACCCCAGCCCATCCTGCCTGATTTTGCGGGCATCACGCTACCCAACCGCTACGTATTCGGCTGCGGAATGGATGTCCGTGGAGCCTGGCGCAATCTCCCTGCGATTTATGCGATTCGGGAATGATTCTCTATTCCTCCCGCCGATACTTCAATTCTCCGGCTCTATGCGGTTTGTAGTGGGTACT
>JAUYFZ010000257.1 GCA_030689585.1 Rhodocyclaceae bacterium
GGAGGGAGACTGTCATGTCAGCGATATGGCATGTCACCCACTACAAACCGCATAGAGCCCGTTTTTTGAATCAAATGGGTTAAACGGGATGTTGCCCGGATTAAACCGGGTTCTCCAAATCCGCGAATTCGCATTCAATGCCGAATTGCTGTGTCAAATGGTTGGCCAATGCCATGATGCCGTAGCGTTCTGTGGCGTGGTGTCCTGCGGCGATGTAGGGGATGCCTGTCTCGCGTGCAATATGCACGGCCTGTTCGGAAATTTCGCCGGATACGTAGGCCGTCGCACCTGCGGCGATGGCTTGTTCAAAGTAATCCTGTGCGCCACCGGAACACCACGCAAGACGGGTGATGGGGCGATCTAGAGGACCGACCACCAAGGGTTTGCGATTCAAAAAGTGTTCCAAGGAGGCGGCCAAAGTGGCGGCATTTTCAGGGGAGGCGGGGGTTCCCAAAAAACCGATGTCCTGTTCGGCGAAACGTCCGGTGATAGTCCAGTTCATATGGCGGGCGAGTTCCGCATTGTTGCCCAGCAGAGGGTGGGCATCGAGAGGCAGATGGTAGGCGAACAGGTTGATGTGGTGGTTTAGCAAGGTGGCCAGTCGTGTGCGTCGATGCCCTGTGACGGGTCTTTCTTCGTTTTTCCAGAACCAGCCGTGATGCACCAAGACGGCGTCGACTTGACGTTCTACGGCTTTATCTAGGAGCATTTGACTGGCGGACACGCCACAAAGAATGCGTTGAATTTCAGGTCGTCCTTCCACTTGTAATCCGTTTGGGCAATAATCGTGGAAACGGGAGACGGCCAGTAGCTCGTCAAGATGGGTGTTCAGGTCGTTGCGCAATATCATTTTTTTCTCCAAGGTGTTCGTTATGCGTCGCTTCTGGCTCATCTTCGCACAAACTGTCACGGTAGGCGTGGCGGCTCTGTTCGTGGTTCAAACGCTGAAACCGGAATGGCTGGATCGACTGCCCAGAGGGGTGATCGTGAAAGAAATTTCGGAAGACAGGCCAGCGGATTCTGTGACTTCCTTCCGAACAGCAGCGGTCAAGGCGGTGCCTTCGGTGGTGCACATATTTACGCGTCAAGAAACGCGGCAATCACGGTCTCCGTTCCTGAACGATCCGTTGTTTCGACACTTTTTTGGTGATCGTTTTGGTCATGAAGAAACTCAACGGCGTTCCGGTCTGGGTAGTGGCGTGGTGGTGACGAATGATGGTTATATCCTGACCAACAATCATGTCATCGAAGCGGCGGACGAGATTGAGGTGGCGAGTAACGACGGACGGAAATTCAAGGCAACGGTCGTCGGGAGCGATCCGGAATCCGATTTGGCTGTTCTGCGTATTCCTGCCAATAGCAAGTTGCCGGCGATTACTTTTTCCTCATCCGATAGTGTTCGTGTGGGCGATGCTGTTCTGGCGATCGGCAATCCCTTTGGCGTGGGGCAGACGGTAACGTCCGGCATTGTTTCTGCGTTGGGGCGAACGCATCTGGGGATTAACACCTTTGAAAACTTTATCCAGACGGATGCCGCCATCAATCCGGGGAATTCTGGCGGGGCGTTGGTGGATGGTTATGGACGATTGATCGGCATCAATACGGCCATATATTCGCAAAGCGGAGGTTCCATGGGAATCGGTTTCGCTATTCCGGTGTCTCTGGTGCACGATGTGCTGGCGCAAATTATACGAACCGGTGCTGTGACGCGAGGCTGGATCGGGGTTGAGGTTCAGGAAATCACGCCAGAGTTAGCCGAAATGCGTCGGTTGCCCGTGACGGAAGGAGCTTTGATAGCGGGTATCGTGCGGGGGAGTCCCGCAGACAAGGCGGGTATTCGCCCTGGCGATATATTGCTGGCTGTGGCAGGCAAAAAAGTGCGCGATGCCCAGATCATGCTGGATCTGATTGCCGCTTTGGAACCGGGACGATCAGCGACGTTCAGGGTGCGTCGTGAGGGCCAGGAAATCGAGATTCCTGCCACGATTGGAAAACGGCCCAGACCGTCTAGGGAATAGTTTTATCCAGTTCTGCTTCTGCTTCCGCGTCTGTTGGCGGACGGTAATCGCTGATACCTTTGACGGCAACAAATCTTGCCAGTAGCAGACCCAGTTCAAAGAGCAGGCACATGGGGACGGCCAGCAGAATCTGCGATACCACATCGGGCGGGGTGACGACTGCGGCGATGACGAAGGCTCCCACGATCACGTAGGGGCGGGCTTCCTTGAGTTTTTCGATACTGACCCAGCCAAATTTGGACAAGAGGACGACGACCACCGGAATTTCAAAAGTAACGCCGAAGGCCAGGAACATGGTCATCACGAAGGCTAAGTATTGCTCGATATCCGGGGCGGGGGTGATGCTTTGCGGGGCGAAGCCGGCGATGAAGCTGAACACGGTGTTGAACACAAAGAAGTAACAAAAAGCGATGCCGGCCAAAAAGAGCAGTGTCGAACCGATGACCAGTGGCACGGCGAATTTCTTTTCATGGGTATAAAGTCCGGGGGCCACGAATCCCCAGGCTTGATAAAGGATGACGGGCAGGGCGATGAGAAACGCTGCCAGCAGGGTGACTTTGATGGGAACCATGAAGGGGGTGATGACCCCTGTCGCGATCATTTTGGTCCCCGGTGGTAGGGTGGCGATCATCGGTTGCGCCAGAAGGTCGTAGATGGCGCCTGCCCAGGGCATCAGACAGGCGAAGACGACAAGAAGCGCGATCACTGATTTCAGAATGCGGTCGCGTAGTTCGATCAGGTGGGAAATGAAAGATTCTTGGGTAATGTCCGACATCAGGTTTTATCGGCAGAAAGGGCAGGGGGGGAGGAGGGAAGGCCCTGTTGAATCGAACTGTTGAGAGAAGTTTCCACGGAATGAACCTGCTCATTGACGGATTGGTCGAGGGTTCGCATCTGATCGGTCATCTGTTGCTGTAGTTTCTTCAGGTCTTCGACATGCATCTCTCGGTTGATGTCGGATTTGACATCGCTGACATAACGCTGCACGCGGCCAAGAAGATGCCCGACCGTGCGGGCCACACGAGGGAGTCGCTCCGGGCCGATGACGATCAACGCCACCAGCGCGATGAGCAGGAGTTCTGAAAAGCCGATATCAAACATTACACCGTTGTCTTCGCCTTGACCTCGCCTTCGACGGTGTGCCCTGTTTGTTCGGCAGGCAAGGCTTCGGCAGGTTTGGTTTCCGAGGAAGAAGCGTCTTTCATGCCTTCTTTGAATCCTTTGACCGCACCGCCCAGATCTTGGCCGACGTTGCGCAACTTTTTGGTGCCGAA
>JAUYFZ010000265.1 GCA_030689585.1 Rhodocyclaceae bacterium
TTCGGATTTCACCGTCCGTCTGAAAAAATTCAGTTATCGCCTTCAGTTCATCTCGGAAGACCAGGCCGAACTGAAAACCGCCCTTCTGCACCTTCTTCAGCTCATCATCGAAAACATCAACGAATTGGTGATTGACGACGATTGGTTGCACGGTCAGGTTTCCATCGTGTCCGAGCTGGTCACGCAGGGCCCCATGAGCCTGCGCCGCGTGGATGATGTCGAACGACGCATGAAAGACCTTATCTACAAGCAGGGCACCGTCAAGAAAAACTTAGTCGAAGCCCGCGAACGGCTGAAATCCATGTTGGCGGCCTTCGTCGACAGATTGGCGGACCTTTCCAGCTCTACCGGGCACTATCACAGCAAGATCGAACAGTGCGCTGAAAAAATCAGTAAAGCCAAAGACATTCCTGAAATTTCCGATGTCCTGACGGAAGTGATGGGAGAAACGCGCATCATTCAGTTGAATGCCCAACGATCCCGCGACGAACTGATCGAAATGCGGGGGCGCGTCGAAGAAGCCGAAAAAGAAATCCACCGCCTGCACGCTGAACTTTCGCAAGCCAGCGACATGGTGCGGATGGACCCACTCACCGGTGCATTAAATCGCAAGGGCATGGATGAAGCGGTAGAACGTGAAGTGGCCCGTGTTCGGCGGCATCAGGAAAAACTCTGTTTCGCCATGCTGGACATCGACAATTTCAAGAAATTGAACGATAGCCTAGGGCATCAAGCCGGAGACCAAGCCCTCATCCATCTCACGCAGGTCACCCAGGACACCATCCGTCCGCAGGACACCCTCGCCCGCTACGGGGGCGAAGAATTCGTCGTGCTGATGCCCGGCACGACCCTTGATGATGCCGTCAAGGCGATGGTGCGCGTTCAACGTGAATTGACCAAAAAATTCTTCCTACACAAAAACGACAAGGTGCTCATCACCTTCAGTTGCGGTGTCGCCGAACTCGGTGGTGAGGAAACCCCAGGGGATGCCGTCGTTCGCGCCGATGCCGCCATGTATCTGGCCAAACGCGCCGGTAAAAATCGGGTGATGGCCGCGTGAACCAACCCATCCCCACCCCAACCCTCCCATTGAAGGGGAGGGAGCGCGTCGTCTTTATCACCGGCGGTGCGGGTTTCATCGGTTCTGCTTTAATTCGGTTGCTCATTGCGGAAAGTGATTGGCGCATTGTCAATATCGACAAACTCACCTACGCAGGCAATTTGGAATCCTTGGGTGCGGCGGGCCACAACCCGCGCCACCATTTTGTCCATGCCGACATCTGCGATCGGGCGACGATAGACGCGCTGTTCATCGAACATCGACCAGCAGGCATCATCCACCTAGCGGCGGAATCGCATGTCGACCGTTCGATTCACGGCCCGGGTGATTTCATTCGCACCAACATTGAAGGCACTTACACCTTGCTCGAAGCCTCCCGTGCCTACTGGAGCCACTTGTCAGACGACGAGAAAACGGCTTTTCGATTCCATCATGTGTCGACCGACGAAGTCTTCGGCAGCTTAGGAACGACCGGGAAATTTTCCGAAACCACCGCCTACGATCCGCGTTCGCCCTACTCCTCCTCCAAGGCCGCCTCCGACCATCTCGTGCGTGCCTGGCAACATACCTACGGCCTGCCCACGCTCATCACCAACTGCTCGAACAACTACGGCCCCTGCCAGTTTCCAGAAAAACTCATTCCGTTGATGATCGGCCACGCCTTGGCCGGAAAACCCCTGCCCATCTACGGCAAAGGCGACAACGTGCGCGACTGGCTGTATGTCGACGATCACGCCCGTGCATTGCGCCTAGTGTTTGAACAAGGCAGAGTAGGAGAAACCTACTGCATCGGCGGCAATTCAGAGCGCACCAATATCAACATCGTAGACAACCTGTGCGCCCTGCTCGACGAACTACGTCCCTCTCCCCATCCCCTCCCCGACCCTCCCATTGAAGGGGAGGGAGTTATATTCAGTTACGCTGCCCTCAAAACCTTCGTCACCGACCGCCTTGGCCACGATCAACGTTACGCCATTGATGCCTCAAAAATTCACCGCGAACTGGGTTGGTCGCCGCTGGAAACCTTTGAATCAGGGCTTCGGAAAACGGTGCTTTGGTATTTGAATACATGCTAACCATCGAAACATTGCAGGCACTGCTCGGCGAACTCGAATCTGACCGCATCGAGCGCACCACCGCAACTAGGGATACTGACAAGTTCGCTCAAGCTGTCTGTGCCTTTGCCAACGATCTGCCTAACCATAGGCAGCCGGGTTATCTTGTGATTGGAGTCAATGACAAAGGCTCCCCTGTCGGTCTTGATGTAACAGATCAGCTTCTGCAAAACATGGGGGCACTGCGTTCAGATGGCAACATTCAACCGTTGCCTGTTCTGGTGGTCGTGAAGATGGCGTTACCGGAAGGAGATTTGGTCATCGTCGAAGTACAGCCTTCTGACCTGCCACCCGTTCGTTACAAGGGACAGGTCTGGATTCGTGTCGGTCCACGCAAAGCAATCGCCAACGAGCAGGAAGAACGGATGCTCACCGAGCGACGCATTGCCTGCGCCCGTAGTTTCGATGCTCAACCCTGTATCGAAGCGCATCTGGACGATCTCAATGAGGAACGCTTCCTGCTCGGCTATCGTAAGCGTGTTATCGCTGAAGATGTCATCGCTGCCAATGGACGCAGCCTGACATTGCAACTTGCCAGCCTGCGTTTTTTTGATTTTCTGCGCAACTGCCCAACACATGCCGGCATTCTGCTTTTCGGCTACCGTCCGATCTATTTTCTGCCAGGTGCTTACGTGCAGTTTTTGCGCTTGGCCGGCCATGATGCGACTAGCAGCGTCATTGATGAAAAGCAAATCAGCGGTGATCTGCTGACTGTTCTGCAAACACTAGACCTGTTAATTGATGTCAATATTCGCCAGCGTCCTGTGTTCGTTTCTGGACTACGCGAAGAATCGATCAGTGATTACCCGAAGATCGCCGTGCGTGAATTGCTGCTCAACGCAATCATGCACCGCAATTATCAATCCAACACCCCCGTGCGCTTTTACTGGTATGCCGACCATATCGAAATCAGCAATTCTGGCGGACTCTATGGTGAAGCCGCCACCGGAATCTTCCCCGAACGCAATGACTACCGCAATCCGGTCATTGCTGAGGCCATGCGTGCGCTTGGCTACGTCAATCGTTACGGTCAAGGCGTATTGCGTGCCATGAAAGCGTTGCGCGACAACGGTAATCCACCAGCAGATATTCAACCGGATGCTGATTGGTTCAAGGTGTGCATCCATACTCGTAATGAGGAAT
>JAUYFZ010000280.1 GCA_030689585.1 Rhodocyclaceae bacterium
ACCGCCTCGGCATCGTCCGCCAATGCACGGGCCACGGCATCCACCAACGCAGGCGAAATCAGAGGTTCATCGCCTTGCACATTCACCACAATATCGTCATCGCCCCAGTTCATTCGCTCGGCCACTTCCGCCAGACGATCCGTACCACTGGGATGATCGTTACGGGTCATCACGGCTTCAAACCCACGGGATCGCACAACCTCTAGGATGCGTTCATCATCGGTGGCTACGCACACATCGGCGGCTCCACTCTTCAACGCCGCTTCCACGACCCAGATAACCATCGGTTTGCCTGCAATATCCGCCAAGGGCTTTCCGGGAAACCGGCTGGACGCATAGCGGGCAGGGATCAGGATATGAAAACTCATTCTTCCGACCCCAGTTTCCGTGCCTCATCTTCCAGCATCACGGGAATGTCGTCTCGAATGGGAAAAGCCAGTCGGCACGCCTTGCAGACCAGTTCACTTTTATCTTTGTGGTGAGCCAGCGGCCCCTTGCACAGCGGACAGACGAGGATTTCAAGCAGTCGGGCATCCATCAATTTTCTCCAAAATAAGTTGCGCCAGTTTCGGGTTTACAGTCGCTGTCACGGGTAACACCCACACGGGTAAATGCGCCAGCGACCCAAATTTTACCGCGTCCTTCTCGGTTGTCAGTATCGCATCCCCTTCAAACGCCAGATCGGCGGCCGTATAAGGATGATGATCTGGGAAAGCATGGGGTTCGAAGACCAATCCTCGTGCGATCAAATGCAGGAAAAAACGAGAGGGGTTTCCAATACCGGCCACCGCATGTAGCCGTTGATAGGCAAACGCCATCGCTATACAAGTTTGATCAGGACTGTCCAGACGATAAAAATGATCCCCATCTATCCGCATGTTGAAATCTGCGTCGTCTGGACCATCCCATCCATTCGCAATCAAAAAATCAACCGAATCAAGCCGGGATAGCGGTTCTCTCAACAATCCCGCCGGTAAAGGCAACCCGTTTTCCAAACCACGGCCATCTTCCACCGCAATTTCAACCTCCCGTTTCAGGCGATAGTGCTGTAGACCATCGTCACTAATAATCAGATCACACAGGGGATACGCAGCCAACAACGCTTGCCCGGTAGCAACCCGGTCGCGTCCTACGAAAACAGGACAACGCCCACGTCGTCGGATGAGAAGGGGTTCATCGCCCACCTCCATCGCCACACTTTCATCATGCACTTCGAGCACGCCTTGAACCGCCCCCCCGTAGCCTCGACTAATCACCCCAGGATGCCGCCCTCGGCGCATCATTTCTTCAACCAGCCAGATCACCAGCGGTGTTTTACCATTGCCTCCCACTGTGATATTGCCCACGATGACCACAGGCACAGGTAGTCGCACGGAGACAAAAAAACCAAAACGATAAAGGGCGCGACGCAACGCAACTACGGCGAAAAAAAGCCATCCGAGAGGGAGGAGTAAGGTGCGCATCATCACTTCATACAATTCACGATAAATATGGTTTTGTTCATTCTTACCCTTTCCGTTTGATCTTGTTTGATCGTAACTACTCAGGTCCGGTCGGAACACAGCTCTCCTCCCCCTTCAAGGGGGAGGGAGATTGACACCGACCTGAGTAGTTACGTTCATTCTTACCCTTTCCGTTTGATCTTATATGGCTGGGTATTACTTTCCGTAACGACATTCGATTACATTGACCGCCATATATTGATCGCATCCATCAACTCTTGATATAGCCGAGCAAGATCGCCACGAGTCACCTCATTTTTCCCTATCAGGCGTAACAACTCGGTAGTGCCACGACTCGCCTTTTGTCCCAAAGCAAATAGCTTGTTTTTTGCAATGGCCGCAGGTTTGTCAACCGCGTTGGCGAACAAATCTTCGATACGGCGCATTTCCGTGCGCAGGGCAGGCTCATCAAACCCTAGCTCCGGCGCATAATCTGCTGCATGGGTCCCAATAATCTTCCAAGCCCAGACTTCTGGTGCATCGTTACTGGGCAGAAACAGCACATTGGCGTTCTGTCCCATTTTTTCGGCTCGCGCCTGCATAATCGGTCCGATTTCCCGTCCATCGCCATCCAGCACAAACAGCACGTCACGTAACTTGCGAAACTTTCCAAGGGCTTCCAAATGTTGCGGAAATTGATCCTTGCCGGTATCGCGGCCAAGCACGATGTCGTTCTGCTGAAAGCCGATTTTTGGCGCAAGCGCATCCAGCACCCCTCGCAACAGTGCCTCGGCATCTTCGTCTTCACACAAAATGGAGAGTGCATGTTCGGAGTGACCGTAGAGCGCACGTTGAATAATGTCTCGATAGGGTTCAAGCCGTTTCACATCGCTCAGCGTTCTGGCAAGGAATACGCGGGCTTCTGGCGGAACCGCATCGAGCACGATGGGACTATGCGTTGTTACCACAATCTGCAAGTTATTACGCAACGCCAGTCGCTCTAATTCCAGCATCAGCATTTGCTGCACATAGGGATGCAAACCGGCCTCAACTTCATCAATCAAGACCAGTGCGTCAGACAACTGTGAAAGGTCAATGGATAACCGCAACACCGCTCGCTCACCCGCAGACATGTGAAACTCTGAATAACCGGACGACACTGGATCGTCGCTGTATTGACGTTGGGCGAAAAGAAGATTTTTTTCGCCTTCTGTAATCATGTGCAGGCGTGCATAGCGAAAACCCAAAATAGATTGGGCAAAGGTGATATTGGCTGCATCCACCTCATGTGACTGAATGCCACGCAGGGCAAGCTGGAAAATGCTACGAACTTCCGATGGGTTGGAAAAATTGGACAGCGTGCGCAAGTAAACGATGCGCTCAGGCTGATCAACGCCCTTACGACCGAAGAAGCTGCGACTCCAGGACTTGTTGCGTGACCAGCGCATGGACAAGCGTTCCTGCTCGGCCACATAAGAAAAAATCAATTCAGTTTTAGCACGCTCGTCACAGATAGCCGCAATGTCATCTAGCTCCGGCGGCTTGCGGTCATCTTGGGGGCGAAAATCTGGGAACAAAATGGATGGACTGAAATCCTGCTTCTTAGTATTCGGTAAGCGATAGGCACAAGCCAGCGCGAACAGCGCAGTAGTCTTGCCGCAGCCGTTTTCTCCTGCCAGTGCCATGACGGGAAATGGCAAGGGTATTCGCAAGTCACGAATGCCGCGTAATCCCTTGATTTGAACCTCTTCAAGATAGTTGACCCTGCTCGGTTTTTGTCTCCGAAGCTGATCCCATATTTGTTCGAAATTACGATGGATGGGGTTCATATCCAGTTCTTTCCTAAAAGATTCTCGTTTAGCAAATATAAAGGCAAAGAATCAGCCCGATGGTCGGAGTATCGGTTTCGTGTTTCAGCACGTCGTCTACCACGCTGCAATAAAAGTTCATCGGCTCTATGCGGTTTGTAGTGGGTGACATGCCATAT
>JAUYFZ010000293.1 GCA_030689585.1 Rhodocyclaceae bacterium
CTATCGTCCACCACTTTTAGTTGCACCCCACTCCGAATGAGAGTGTTTCACGCTAATATCGCCTGCGGAGAATAACTCACCTAAGCGGCCCAATCCATGAAACCACCCAACTCTACAACACGTCTCACCTTTTTCCCCGTCTCCTTCTTCGCCATGGTGATGGGCATGTCGGGTTTCACCATCGCGTGGAACAAGGCTGAACATATTTTTGACCCCGGTTTTTGCCTTAGTTCCGGGCTGCTCTCCCTCACCGCCATTCTGTTTGTCGGGTTGACGCTGATCTATGCCGCCAAAATGGTGAAGCACCCCGCCGCCGTGATGGGCGAAATCCGTCATCCGGTCAAACTGGCTTTCGTCCCTACCTTTTCCATTGGCCTGTTGCTGCTATCTGTTGCCTGCTTGCACATAGCCCCCGAACTCTCTTTCTGGTTATGGGCAATCGGTGCGCTGGTGCATCTGGCCCTCACTTTGTATGTGCTGTCCTCCTGGATTCATCAGTCGCAATACGAAATTGCGCACCTCAATCCTGCTTGGTTCATTCCGGTCGTCGGCAATATCATCGTGCCCATTGCGGGGATTCATCACGCTTCCCCTGAAATTTCATGGTTCTTTTTCAGCTTGGGTATTTTCTTCTGGCCCATTCTCACCGCCATCATTTTCTATCGCCTGATTTTCCACGCCAGCCTGCCCGATCGCCTCATCCCCACCTTGTTCATCTTCATCGCGCCTCCCGCCGTCGGCTTCATCTCTTGGTTCAATCTAACGGGTGAAATAGATGCTTTCGGACGTATCCTCTATTTCGTTGGTCTGACCTTCACCTTGTTGCTGGCCACACAAATCCGATATTTCGCTCGGCTCAAGTTCTTCCTGTCCTGGTGGGCCTACTCATTTCCCATGGCCGCCATCACCATCGCCACCCTCATCATGGCCAAAGAAACTGGCCTTACTTTCTACACGTGGTTAGCCGCCGGATTACTCGGTGTTCTCACGGTAATCATCACCGGACTATTGATTCGAACCGGCCTGGCCGTCCTTCGACATGAAATTTGTGTGGAAGGGCACTGAATAACGGCTGAGCAAGAAGAAGTAGCCGACGGCGAGTAGAATCCCCCCTTTGTCTTTGGGAGAATCACTGTGCAGCTTGTATGTCTTGACCTTGAAGGGGTTCTCATTCCAGAAATCTGGATTGAATTCTCGCAGCGCACCGGCATTCCGGAACTGGCCCGCACGACCCGCGATGAGCCGGATTACGACAAGCTGATGAAATTTCGGCTGAATCTCTTGACCCAGCACAAACTGGGGTTGCCGGATATTCAACAAGTGATCGCCTCCATGGCGCCGCTTCCCGGTGCGGCAGAATTCGTCGATTGGCTTCGCCCCCGTTTTCAAGTCATTATCCTCTCCGACACTTATTACGAATTCGCCATGCCCTTGATGGCGCAACTGGGGTTTCCTGCCCTGTTCTGCCACAAGCTGGAAGCCGATGCCAACGGAATGCTGGTCAATTACCATCTGCGAATGCCGAACCAAAAAAAGGAATCCGTCAAACGATTCAAGGAACTCAACTTCAAGGTCATCGCCGCAGGAGATTCTTATAACGATACCGCCATGTTGGCCGAAGCCCATGCGGGTATCCTCTTTCACGCGCCGGCCAATGTCATCCGTGAATTTCCACAGTTCAAAGTTACCGACACCTATGACGAATTAAAAACGGCTATTTTGGACGCATCCGCTTCCATTTGAGTTCTATTTGAGTTCCAACAGGAGAAAACACCATGAAATTCATCATGTTAGCCTTCCTTTCCCTGCTATCCGCTGGCACAAGTGCTCAGGGTTATAAACCTACCGGCACGGCCGCGGCTGAATCGTCCTACATTTTCGGGGTTCATCCTTACGCCAATCCTCAGTCGATGCTCGAAGATTACGCGCCCATTGTTCGTTATCTGGAGCAAAAAATCCCCGGCACTCGTTTTGAGGTGGAAGCCAGCCGCGATTATGCGGACTATGAAGCGAAGCTCGCGGCCAGAAAATTCCATTTCTCCATGCCGAACCCCTATCAAACGGTGTTGTCGCTGGAACACGGTTATCGTGTCATCGCCAAAATGACCCCGGATGAGAATTTTCGCGGTCTCATCATCGCCCGCACCGATAGTCCCATCAAACATCCTAAAGACTTGAACGGTAAAACCCTCTGCTTTGTCTCCCCCACTGCGGTGGCCGCCACCATGCTGCCGCTCCTTTATCTGCATCAGCAGGGCGTGGACGTGAAGCGTTTGCAGATCAAATATGTGGGTTCACAAGATTCCACCATCCTCAATGCCTACGCCAATGATGCGGTCGCCTGCGGTAGTACCGTGCGATTCTTTGGCATTTGGGCCAAGAAAGATGCCGAAAAAGCAAAGGAGATGCAGATTCTCTGGCGCACCGCCTCGCTTCCTCACAATGGCATCGTCGTTCGCGATGATGTGGAGCCTACACTCGCCAAGCAAGTTGCGCAGGCTCTCGCGGGTCTCGACAAAGACCCAGCGGTGGATCAAACCCAGTTTAAGAAAGATCAGCAACATTTTGAGCTGGCGACAGACGACACCTATCGCGCCATGCGGAATTTTCTGCGCGATTACGACAAAGCCATCGGATTACCTTCTACGATGCGGGTCATCAAGGAACGGTAATGAATTTACTCACTCACCTCTGGCCTCTCCACAGCATCAAGGGCCGCCTCATGGCCGGTGTGATGGGCGTGTGCGCCCTTTTGATGACGCTCATCGCTGTCGATATGGTCGTGCGACAGCGTGATTTCATGCAACAACACATGTCTGCTGAAGGCCAGTCGCTGGCCGCCTCCCTTGCGGTTAATACGCCTTCTTGGCTCATTTCCAATGACTTGTCCGCGCTAGGCGAACTGGTCAACAGCCTCAAGTCTGTTCCCCATCTGGCCCTCGCGGCTGTTCTTGACGAAAATGGTCGCGTGCGGGCCGCCAGCGATCCGACTCTGTTCAATCTCATGCTGGATGACGAACCCAGCCAACAAATTCTCGTTGCCGCCCGTGCGCTACCCGGTCGCTCCCATCAAATATGGCACGACGGCATGGTGGACACCCTCTCCCCTGTGGTCAGCGGGGGACAGCATGTTGGCTACACACGGGTCATTTTGGACACGGCCTCATTGGAGACCGCACTGCGAACCGCGCTCTATCGGGGAATTCTCTGGGTTCTTCTTGCCATCGCGATAGGAAGTCTCATCACCTGGCTTTTGGTGCGCGGCATGGTCTGGCGATTGGAGCATTTGTCGAAAGCCGCCGACAAAATCGCTGCGGGCAATCTCAATCTGGATGTCAGCCCTTGCGACATCAAGGGCCACGACGAAGTATCGCGTCTCGCCACCGATTTCTGTTTGATGGTCAAAGCGTTGCAAGCAGACAGGCAGGCGCGTAACACCGCCGAAGCTGACTTGTTTGCTGAAAAAGAACGCGCACTGGTGACCCTGCATTCCATCGGTGACGCAGTCATCACGACCGACATTGACGGCATCGTCTCCTATCTGAACCCCGTGGCTGAAACCATGACGGGCTGGAGTAACGAAGAAGCACGTGGAGTACCGCTACGGCAGGTTTTCAACATCGAGAACGAATCGACTCGCCAACCGGTGGAAAACCCCGTAGAGAGAGCCATTGCTGGTAATTGCGTGGTGGGACTGACCAACCATACCGTGCTCATCAGCCGCGATGGACGCGAAATCAACATCGAAGATTCTGCGGCCCCGATCCGCGACAGGGCAGGACACATCATTGGAGTCGTGCTCGTCTTTCACGATGTCAGCGACCGTCATCAACTGGCGGTTCAACTCAGCTATCAGGCCAGCCATGACGCACTGACCGGCCTCTATAACCGGATAGAGTTCGACCGACGCTTGGCGGCGGTGCTCTCCGATCCTCAGGAAATAAGCAGGGATCACGCCTTGCTCTACCTAGATCTCGATCAGTTCAAAGTAGTTAACGACACCTGCGGCCATGCGGCGGGAGATGACCTTTTGAGCAAATTAGCCGAACGCATCCAAGGACGCATCCGCGATGCGGACATTCTCGCCCGTCTGGGTGGGGATGAATTCGGCCTTCTATTGGTCAATTGCCCCTTAGAACGGGCCAGCCGCATTGCCGAAAGTCTGCTCGAAGAAGTACGCCTCTTCCGTTTTGTCTGGGAAGACAAGACCTTCACCCTCGGGGTCAGCATGGGTCTCGTGCCCTTTAGCGGAAATGAACGCAACGGAGCCACGTTGTTAGCGGCCGCAGACACCGCCTGTTACATGGCCAAGGAAGAAGGCAGGAACCGCATCCGCGTCTACGAACATGATGATGCCGAGCTACTGAAACGTCACGGGGAAATGCACTGGGTCACACGTATCACCCAAGCCCTTGAAAACGATGCCTTTGTGCTGTATCAACAAGACATCGTGCCCATCCGCGAAGGGAAAGAGGATTTCCAGTCGGTCAATGCCGTTTGCGAAGGTCATCCGAACACTCACGGTACCACGGGGCACTGCGAAATCCTGATTCGCATGGTAGGAGAAGAGGGGCAGATCATCCCGCCCGGTGCCTTCATTCCCGCTGCGGAGCGTTTCGGTTTGATGGGTCGGTTGGATCGCTGGGTGGTAAAACACGCACTGGACTGGATGACCACCGATGCCGATTCGCCTTTTATTTGTGCCATCAACCTGTCGGGGCAATCCATCAGCGATGGGGCTTTTATGAAGCAACTCATCGAAGATATTGCCACGTCTGGGATCGATCCCTGTCGGCTATGTTTTGAGATCACTGAAACCACGGCCGTGGCCCATTTTGGCAAGGCTTCCGAATTTATCCGAAAGGTTCGCGCCCTAGGTTGCCGCTTCGCGTTGGATGACTTCGGCACGGGCATGTCTTCCTTCAGCTACCTCAAGAACCTGCCGGTGGATTATCTGAAGATTGACGGTTGCTTCATCCGCGACATGACCAAAGATGCCGTGGATGCCGCCACTGTTCGTGCCATTGACGATGTGGGACACGCCATGGGCTTGAGTGTCATTGCGGAATATGTCGAAAACGCGGGGATATGCGATCGCCTGACCGATATGGGCGTGGATTTTGCGCAGGGCTATTTCCACGGTCGTCCCGTGCCGACGAAGAAGTCAGGCAACCCTCTCCTCTCCCAAACCCCTCCCCTCCAGGGGGAGCTTTGATGCATCGCGACCACTTTTATACCCTCACCGCTTCCTGCCCGGATCAAGTCGGCATCATCGCCCGTGTAACGGGGTTTATGGCCGAACAAGGCGGCTGGATTCTGGAATCCAGCTTTCATAGTGAAGCCGACCGATACTTCATGCGGCTCGAAATCAAGGCCGATTCTTTACCCTTCCCCCTCCCCGAATTTCTTGCCCGATTTCTTCCTATTGCTGAGGGGCTGGCGATGGACTGGAAAATCAGCGATTCAGCCATCAAAAAGCGTGTCGTCATTTTAGTCAGCCAGCAGGAACATTGCCTATACGACCTTCTGGCCCGTTGGCAGTCGAAAGAACTAGACATTGAAATCCCCTGCATCCTCTCGAACCATGACACGTTCAGAAGTTTCGTCGAATGGCACGGCATCCCCTTTCATCATGTGCCGGTCAATCAGGGTGCTTTTGAAAAAATCCGGCATTTCTTCGATGAAGCGCGGGGCGACACGATGGTGCTGGCACGGTATATGCAGATTCTTCCACCGGACCTGTGTGCAACCTACGCCGGCCGGATTCTTAACATTCACCACAGTTTCCTCCCCAGCTTCATGGGGGCCAAGCCCTATCATCAAGCCTACGAACGCGGAGTCAAACTGATTGGAGCCACCTGTCATTACGTCACGCCCGATCTGGATTGTGGGCCTATCATCGAACAGGACGTAATTCGCATCGACCATTCCGACTCACCCGACGACATGGTGCGCTACGGTAAGGACATCGAAAAGACGGTATTAGCACGCGGATTACGCTATCACCTTGAAGACCGCGTCCTGATGCACGGCAACAAGACGATCGTTTTTAGGTAACTGACGTAAAAATCTCCCCTCGCCCGCTTGCTTTAATTGCCCCCCACAACCGTTGTTGGGCACAACCATTTTCACTGTGATACATTTCGTCCATGTCGAAAATTGATCGGATCAAAGAAGAAATTGGTTGGTTAAAAGTGGCCTTTGGTGTTGCCGCAGCACTGGGTGCTTCTGTTATTGCTTGGTTGGCACAGAACGTAACTACTCAGGTCGGCGGCGTCAATCTCCCTCCCCTTCAAGGGGAGGGTTGGGGTGGGGATGGGGTTCTACGCGGAATTCTTCCCCCCATCCCCCTCCCGGCCTCCCCCTTGAAGGGGGAGGAGATCTGTGTTCCGAC
>JAUYFZ010000303.1 GCA_030689585.1 Rhodocyclaceae bacterium
GGTAATGAACAACCGTATGAATTGCGGGGATCGGGACGTTCCATTCCCGGTCTACATCTGCGAGATGCCCTCGATCTCGTCTCAAAACGTCACCCCGGCTTAATCAAACGATTCGGTGGCCACGCAGCGGCGGCAGGCCTGACCCTCATGGAATCAGACTTACCCACCTTTGAAACCGCCTTTGAATCGATCGCCCGCGCCCTCCTCACCCCGGCAGACCTCACCCGCACCGTGGAGAGCGACGGCGCCCTCGAATCGGGCTACTACGGACTAATAACCGCCCGACTATTGCAAGATGCCCTCTGGGGTCAGGGCTTCCAGCCACCGCTATTTTCCGACCAATTCGAGGTTGTCCAGCAACGCCTACTCAAAGAGAAACACCTCAAACTAACGCTGAAAAAAGGGAACGTGCGCCTCGACGCCATCCGTTTTAACCACGCAGAGAACGCCCCCGACCATATCCACGCCGCCTTCCGCCTCGACATCAACGAATGGCGGGGCGAAGCCAAGGTTCAACTGATCCTGGACTACTTTGAAGCTGCGTAACTTATTGAAAAACTACGTTTATCCCCTGTAATCGCCCTATTTTTATTACATCGGACATTACAATACATTACAGAACCTTCACACGGGTGTAATTAAAAGTGGTGAACGGTGATTAAGCGGCAGGACGGTTGTCCCAGTAGTGATTCCAGCGGAAATTAGCGCGAAGTGTTCGCAGATTGAGCATTGCTTGTGCATTGTCGATAACCCACCAAGCCCCTGGCAATTTGAAACGTTTCTGAATGACATAGCGATGAGCACTCTCCACTTCACCAGATCCAATAAGCGAGTAATCCGCGCTTTCATGACCGGATGCTGCTCCAATCGTTGCGCAATATCCGCCCCAGACACACTTCCAGCTTCATTATTCATGCTCATCACGCTCTCCTGTCAGATAACTACCTGACAGACAACACGCAAATTCCGTGCCTGATTCCATCATCCGCTACTTTTCCACCTTTGTTCCGCATTTCACCTCAAATACCGTCCACCACTTTTAATTACACCCAGCGCTAACAGACTATTTCACAGTATGATTCACCGTTCACGGATATCCCGTGAAAAAATAAAAAACACTAAAAGCAACAACCGCCCGCCCCTCCCTGCCTCCCCTCTCGGGGAGATGACTAAAGGTGATCGGAGGGATTTGGTTCGATTTTAAACGTGCGAAACATCAGTGCCTAAAATGAATTTTGGCATCCAACTAGGTTTTCTTCAAACAAAAATGCCCCCTTTGGTCGGGGTGGACATCAGTACATCCTCAGTCAAGATGGTCGAATTGCGTAAGTTGCCAAAGAACGCAGGTTATGTCGTCGATCACTACGCAATAGAACAACTTCCGAAAGATGCTGTAAGCGATGGCAACATCAACAATCTGGATGCGGTTTCGGAAACGTTGCAGCGGGCATGGCAGCGGTTGGGCAGCCGGATCAAGAATGTGGCTCTGGCACTTCCTGCGGTAGCCGTGATCACAAAGAAAATCCTGTTGCCCGCCGGCATGAGCGAAGAAGACCTTGAAGAACAGGTCGAATCCGAAGCTAATCAATACATCCCCTTTGCATTAGAAGAGGTCAATCTGGATTTCCAGGTGATAGGGCCTGCTCCAAAGAATGCCGAGGCAGTGGAAGTGTTGTTGGCGGTTTCGCGCAAGGCGAATGTCGAGGATCGCGTTGCTGTCGCTCAAGCGGCGGGATTAAAGGCTGTGGTAGTCGATGTAGAACCCTACGCGACCGAGACGGCTTTTGAGCAGATTCGCACCCAATTGGCGGATGAGGTAGCCGATAAATGCGTCGCACTGATCGACATTGGTGCGACAGTGATGCACATGAACGTGCTGCGCAATGGCCAATCGGTCTATACCCAAGATCAGCAGATCGGTGGCAATCAGTTAACGCAACACATTCAGGAGCTGTTCGGTTTGACGGTCGAGGAGGCTGAATCCGCCAAACGTAATGGCGGATTACCGGATAACTATGAGCGTGATGTGCTGTCGCCTTTTCGCGAAAATGTGGTGACGGAAATCGTGCATGCGCTACAGCTCTTTTTTAACTCAACGCAATATAACGGGGTCGCCACTATCGTGCTGGCTGGAGGTTGTGCAGTGTTGCCAGGGCTGGATGATGCGGTGGCGACACGAACCAAAATTAGCACGACAGTGGCGAATCCATTTGCATTGATGACGCTGTCCAGCCGGATAAAACCACGCCAGTTGCAAGCTGATGCGCCCTCGCTCATCGTCGCTTGTGGCCTGGCGATGCGGAGGTTCGATCCATGATGCGTATAAACTTACTTCCGCACCGTGCGGAAAGAAAGCGCGTACGCCAGATGCAGTTCGCCGCTTTGAGTGTGATTTCATTAGTACTGGGAGCTGTGCTGGTGGGCATTGTGCATGTGACGCTCACCACACAAATAGCCTATCAAGATCGACGCAACGAATACCTGAAAAAAGAGATCGCGATACTGGACAAGCAGAATGATGAAATCAAGAAGCTGCGCGAGCAGAACCACTCTTTACTGGCACGCAAGGAGACCGTCGAAAAATTGCAAAGCAACCGCTCGGATGCGGTGCATCTGATGGATCAGATGCTGCGTATCCTACCGGATGGCGTGCATCTCAAGACGATTAGACAAACCGGCAGCAGGATCAACATAGTCGGTTATGCACAATCGAATGCGCGAATATCCACCCTGATGAGGGCTATCGAAGATTCCCCCTGGCTGGATTCGCCTGCGCTCGTAGAGATTCATGCTTCCAGTGCCAATGGGGGGCGTATCAGCGAATTTACGCTGGCATTTAATTTAACCAAGCCATTGGTAGCCATCCAGGCTGCTACGACTGGCATAAAGAATTAACGTGAAAATTTATTCGGAGCACCCCGTAACAATCGAGCGAAGCGAGCCGATGAGAACCCCCCGAGAGGGGGGCGAAGGGGGGCGGGTGATTAAAAACTTGCTGTTTCACGTTCTGTGGGTGGGTGCAACGAAATCATGCAAGTTAGGGGCATGATGAATCTGGATGAGCTGAAAAGCCTAGACATGAAGAATCCCGGCGCATGGCCGTGGTCAGCGAAGTTTGTCGTGTTCGCCGTGTTATTTGTCTGTGCTGTTGTGGCGGGCGCAGTGCTTGACTTGGAAGATCAGTGGGGCAGCCTGGAAACCCTCAAGCAGGAAGAGGGCAGACTCAAGGAGACTTTTCTAGTCAAAAAAAGAGCGGCGATCAATCTGGACTTGATCAAGAAACAACTGATCGAGACACAAGAGTCCTTCGGTGTGCTGCTCAAACAGTTACCCAACAAATCGGAAATGGATGCCTTGTTGACCGACATTAATCAGGCCGGTTTGGGACGTGACTTGCAGTTCGATCTATTTCGTCCCGGGACTGAAGTGATTAACGGTGTATTTGCAGAGCAGCCGATTACCCTCAAGGTGACCGGGAGCTATGATGATCTGGCCAAGTTTTCCAGCGATATTTCCATGCTGTCGCGTATCGTGACGCTCAATGAAATATCCATCAATCCGGTCGGGACGAAATTGTCCATGGAGACGATTGCCATGACTTTCCGTTATCTCGACGCAGACGAGCTTGCGGCGCAGAAGAAGTTAGCCAAGCCAGCAGGAGCGAAAAAATGAACGGGGGTGAGCGCAAATTCCCGTTTTTAAGCGTGGGAAGGTTCAAGTGGATTGCGCTGACATCGGTGCTACTCACCGGGTGCGGTGGTGATGAACTCCATGATTTGAGAGAGTTCGTCAAGAACGCCGGAGTCGATTTGCTCGGCAAGATACCAACTGCGCCCAATGTTAAGTTATATGAGCCTTTTATCTACGATAACAAAACTGGTTTGCCCGATCCATTCAAGCCGCGTAAACATTCAGTGGGACCCCGCAGGGCAAATGAACCGGATTTCAATCGCCCCAAAGAGGTGCTGGAAGAATTTCCGCTGGAAAGTCTCAAGATGGTCGGGTATTTACAGCAACACAAAGTCGGCTATGCGGTGGTGCGGACGACTGACGGCAATCTGCATCGGGTTAAGATCGGCAACTACATGGGAATGAACTTCGGTTTAATCCGTCAAGTGAGCGATACCGAGGTGACGATTAAAGAAATGGTGCAAGACAGCACAGGGGATTGGTCTGAGCGCATCAGCAGCCTACAACTAGTGGAATAATCGGAACTAGAGCAATGATACAACTTGATAAAACAATGAATGGCACGACTCGATTATTGGGCATGATTGTGGTGTTCTGTATGCTGTGCGCACAGGCCGAAGCACAGAACAACCTCATTGCGGCAGATGCTGTCACAACCCACGTAGAGGGGGCGAATAATCTGATCAAAAGCAACCCGTCCGGCTATACCGGCGAGAAGCTGTCACTGATCTTCCAAAAGGTCGATGTACGCGATGTATTAAACGTCATCGCCGATTTTACCCAGTTGAATATAGTGATCAGCGACAGCGTAAGCGGCAATATTACCCTGCGCTTAAAGGATGTCCCATGGGATCAGGCGTTGGACATTATCCTGCAAAGCCGTGGCCTGGATATGCGCAGGAATGGCAATGTGATTCAGGTCGCGCCGCGTGAAGAGTTGGCTGCCAGGGAAAAATTGGATTTAGCGACTCGCCAGGATATTTCTGATTTAGGGGAATTGCACACAGAAAGCTTCCAGTTAAGCTATCAGCAAGGTGCTGACGTATTGGCGATATTGTCTGGAGGTGCGAACAATAAGCAAAGCATCTTGTCCAAACGTGGCAGTGTCGTCATCGACAAGTACACCAACATATTGTTTGCACAAGACACCCCTGCCCGGCTCGACGGGGTACGCAAAATGATCAAGCAAATCGATATTCCGGTGCGCCAAGTGCAGATCGAAGCGCGCATTATCGATGCCAATGTGGGTGTCATCAGGGATATAGGCGTGAATTTGGCTTATAGAGATACCGATCCGCGAGGATTTGCTATCGGCAGCAGTTCGTCTAACGCGATGCGTGGGCAGGTGGGGGCTGACATAAAGTTTCCAGGTACTAGCGGAACGGTGGGAACGGTAGGCGGCCAGTTCACCGCATCATTGTTCAATGCCGCCGCGACCAAGTTGTTGAACGTCACCATCAATGCAATGGAGACCGATAACAAAGGCAAGATTATTTCCAATCCACGCCTCATCACAGGTGACAACATTGAGGCGACGATAGAGCAAGGACAAGAGATACCCTATACGGTTTCCAGCACGACAGGATCCCCTACCACGTCATTCAAAAAGGCAACACTTAGCTTGAAGGTCACACCGAAAATTACACCGGATGGCAATGTCAATCTAAAAGTGTCTGTTACAGACGACACGATAGGCGCGGTTCCGGCGGGATCTACAGTCCCCGCACTCAACACCAAAAGAGTGGAGACGACTGTACGGGTGGAGGATGGCGGTACCGTAGTACTCGGTGGAATCTATAAACAAACCAATAAAGCGGACGTTGGCAAAGTGCCTCTGCTGGGGGATATTCCGGTGATAGGTGCTCTGTTCAGGCAAGAAAGGGCGGAGGATGCGCGTACCGAGATGTTGATTTTCATCACGCCAAGAATTATTAAGGATGGGGACGTGAGGGAGATCGTAGAGAGTGATCTAACGCTTACGGTCGCCAAGCCCCTCCCTATGCCATGAAATTTGCTGCCTTCACTAACCCCCATCCCCCTCCCAGCCTCCCCCTTG
>JAUYFZ010000312.1 GCA_030689585.1 Rhodocyclaceae bacterium
GACCATGCGTTACCTTGGCCAGAAAATCAGCGGATGCGGGAGCGACCAGAACGACATCTGCCCCGCGAACGAGGTCGATATGGGTCATGCCCCGATTCTGTGTGTTGTCCCACAGGTTGCAAAAGGCAGGTCGACCGGTGAGTGCCTGAAAGGTGGCTGCACCGATGAAATGTTCAGCCGCCGAGGTCAACACGACATCGACGGTCGCGCCATGCTTAACGAGTAGGCGAGTCAATTCGGCCGCTTTGTAGGCCGCAATGCTGCCTGTAATACCCAACACGATGCGTTTGCCGGAAAGTGAAGTCATGGCGGTAGAATTCGTCTAGTTAATGATGATCTTATTTTAACGGGTAGAAACATGGCGATTACCGATTGGCCAAAAAATGAGCGACCCCGCGAGCGATTGCTTGCGCTGGGGGTGGGAGCACTTTCCGATGCCGAGCTGCTGGCTATTTTTCTGCGGGTGGGGGTGACCGGACAAAGCGCGGTCGATCTGGCTCGTTCACTTCTCGATGAATTTGGATCATTGACCAGCCTGTTTGCGGCGGACCGACCGCGCTTTTCCAAAATACGAGGCATGGGGGATGCCAAATATGCGCAGTTGCAGGCCGTGTTAGAGATGGCACGCCGAGCGTTATCGGAGGATATCAAGGCACGAGACGTGCTGACCGCGCCGACGATGGTGTGCGACTGGTTGCGGTTGACGTTTTCCGGATTGCCCCATGAAGTTTTCGGTGCGCTTTGGCTGGATACCCAGAATCGCCTGATTACCTATGAGGAAATTTCCCACGGAACCCTGACGCAAACCCCCGTCTATGTGCGCGAAGTGGTCAAGCGGGCACTCTTCCACAACGCGGGAGCGGTCATCTTTGCGCACAATCACCCTTCCGGCCTCCAGGAGCCTTCTCGCGCCGACGAACTGCTGACACGCTCACTGAAAGAAGCGTTATCGCTGATGGAAGTGAAGTTGCTCGATCATTTCATCGTGATCGCAGGTGCGCCCCCTTATTCTTTTGCTGAACATGGACTGTTATAACTCGCATGGTCACGAGGCCCACCCCTGTCACAGGAAATACGCTGAAAGCAATTTTAAACGCCGCCCCCCTTCGCCCCCCTTTCGGGGGGGTTCTCATCGGCTCGCTACGCTCGATTGTTACGGGGGCACTCCGAATGAGTGTATTTCATGTTAACTGGCAAAAAATCAGGTAGAATCCGCGCCTTTCGATTTCTGGAGCACGACATGTCACGCGTCTGCCAAATAACGGGCAAGGGCCCAATGGTGGGAAACCACGTTTCTCACGCCAATAACAAAACAAAGCGTCGGTATCTGCCGAACCTGCATTCACGCCGATTCTGGATTGAATCTGAAAATCGGTATATCCGATTGCGTGTTTCCAACGCGGGTTTGCGTACGATCGACAAGAAGGGTATTGAAGTTGTTCTTGCCGAACTTGCACAGCTCGGCCAGATCGCTTAAGGAGAATCACTATGGCAAGCAAAGGTGGCCGCGAGAAAATCAAACTCGAATCAACGGCTGGCACCGGTTATTTTTATACGACCAACAAAAACAAGCGGACTACGCCTGAAAAATTGGAATTTATGAAATTTGACCCCAAGGCCCGTAAACACGTTTTGTTCAAAGAAGTGAAGCTGAAATAAGCCAAGCATCGCCTGAAGCACACGCCTTACCAAGGTGTTGTTTCAGGCGATCGGTGTCGGTTGCTTCTGCGTATTGCAGATGAAAAGCGTGCGCCAGTGATGCAAAGTCGACCGTCGATGGAGCCGTCCACCCCTGTTTAAACAGAAGTGGCGGAATGAGAGGGGCGATGGGTAGATGGTCGAAAATTCGTCCTCCGCCATTGTCAATCACCACGACCACCGCTTTTTTTCCGGAAAGCAGGCTTAAGCTCGTGCCATCGTGAAGAGCGGTTTGATCGCCGATCAACAGAGCCACGGGTTGGCCTGTCGCTGTATAAATACCCGCCGCCGTGGCGATATTGCCGTCAATGCCGGATGCTCCGCGATTGCTGTAAAAAAATCGGCCCTCTCCGGCGGTTTGCGCGGCACGAAACGCCAGTGAATTCCCGATAAAACACTGCCACCCTTTAGGAAGAGCCTCCAGAAAACAGCGAGCAATCTGTTCTTCCATATAAAAATCAGGGCGTATCCCCGTCGTCGCTTCTGACAATAAAGGTTCACCAATGTGAATATTGAGATGCACCGGGCCAGGACGGGGGGAGGTGCTCTCTTGCATTAACCGCGCCGCCAGCCGGTGACAAATATCAACATGACTCATGTCCACATCGTGGAATGAACGTACATGCGACCCGTAGAGTTTTATCTGATCGATGGTTTGATTGCCTCCCCATCCGACGGCTCCTAGGGGGCGGTCTGCGGTCAGAGCCAGTAAAGGAACCGAGGCCAGATTGGCTTCCACAATGGCCGGTAACAAATTGGCCGTGGCTGTCCCAGAGGTGCAGATAATGGCCGCAGGAATCCCTGTCGCTTTGGCCAGCCCCAGGGCAAAAAAACCGGCAGCCCGTTCGTCGTTGATGGTGGTCGCGGTTAATTCCGAACGACGAAGACAAGCGAATACCAAGGGCGTGGAACGTGCGCCCGGTGCAATGACGACATGGCGTAATCCTGCGAGGATCAAGCCTTCTACCAGCGCGTCGGCCCATTGAAGATTCATGTTTTTTTCTCCGATCTGTTTGAAAGTGCGTCCAGCATAGGGGCAAACTTGGCTTCTGTTTCTGCAAATTCCTGTTCTGGATCAGACCCTGCGACAAAACCGGCCCCAGCATAGAGCGTCACATTCTGGGCTTCGATCAAACCGCAGCGCAGGGCACAGGCGATGTCGCAATCACCGTTCGCGTCGATCCATCCGAACCCTCCCGTATACCAAGCCGGACGTTGTTCGCCCTGTTGGACGAGCCAATCCAGTGCAGCCGTGGCAGGCGTTCCCCCAATAGCCGGTGAAGGATGTAGTCGTGCGATCAGATCAAAGACAGAAACATCCGGCGGCAGGCGGGCCGTCAAGCATTGACGTAGGTGCGACAACGTGCCGATCTGGACGTGATCTGGTTCTGTCGGACAGGTGACATGGGTGCATAGGGCCGACAATGCCTCAAAAGCAGCTTGGGCCACAAACTCGTGTTCGCGACGGTTTTTGTCCGATTCCAGGGGCGATGCGGCATTCCAAGCCGTTCCAGCCAGCGCGTCTACTTCCACGCGTGTCCCTGTCAGACAAAGCAGGGTTTCAGGAGAAGCACCGACAAAAGCCCAATTCTGGTCAGCAATACCGAAGGTGGTACAGGTGGGATAGCGCGTAGCCAGGCATTCCAATACCGAGGGGACATCGACAGGTGTGCTGGTTTGCCAGTGCAACGCGCGTGAAAGAACGAGTTTCTGCACTTCGCCTGCGGCAATCGCATTCACCGCAGCGCGCCCCCGTTCCAGAAAAGAGGACATATTAATAGGTGCGAAAGTTCTTGCACCCATCCCCCTCCCAGCCTCCCCCTTGAAGGGGGAGAAGCATTTCTCCCTCCCCTTGACGGGGGAGGAGCATTTCTCCCTCCCCTTGACGGGGGAGAAGCATTTCTCCCTCCCCTTCAAGGGGAGGGTTGGGGAGGGGATGGGGTGAAGCATGTGACGAGAACTTTCGCAACAATTAATAGACATGTCCCCGACAGGACAAGAAAAAGTCATCCAAAACTTCGAATCAACTTCTGTCAGAAGCAATTCGGGAACCCATAGCATGGCATCGGGCAAAGGGTGGCTATAGCTAATGCGCGAATCAAAAGAAAATCCCATAAAAGCAAGAGGGGGGAAGGGGGAGGTGATATGCCATTCGGAGCGAAGTTTTTTGAAGGCGGCCGATAGCGAAGCCATGCGATTCGCTCCGGTCGCGGTCACGGTAAAGGCGCGGCCCGTGCCTGAAAAGGTGCGATTTCCCCGATGCCAAAAACAGCCTTCGTTGCTCAAATGCACAGGAATGGCCTCCGCAGATAAAGGGATCGTCACGCTGATGAGCCGATGGGTTGGCTGCGCAGTGCGCCGTGCTTCGTCGAATTGTTGTGCGAATAACGCCCAGTCCATCACGAATTTGTTTTCCAAGAAGCCGCCGTGCGACTGGCCACGTGAACTTCTCCGCTGGCGGTGATTTCACCGACATCCTGCGTGATGACCCATTCGTCGATGTCCGGCTCTCCCAGATAACCGGCCATACGGGCAGGGGTTGCGATGTCGAGCGTATGGGAAGAAGTAACACGGCATCGCACGCCCGGCAAAGGTTGCCGGAAAAACGTGGCCGTAGCACAGGTTTCCGTCATGCCGTAGACGGGGACGACAGGCCAGCCCGCCGCGAGTGCCCGTTGATGAAGGGACGGGTCGAGGTTGGCTCCCCCGACGAGAACGACACGCAATGAAGGAGGGGGGGGCGTGGGATCGGCTTCCAGCAATCGATCCAACATCACGGGGACTAGGGAAAGATGGGTGACCCGGTGAATATTCAAGTCACGCAACACATGGTCCGGCTGGAACCCGTGATGAATGAGTGCGGTAGCCCCCGCTCGCCAGCAGCGATACGGAATCATGGCTCCCCCGATATGACATAACGGCAGAGCGGCCAGCCAGACATCCCCCGCCTGCAGATGAACGGCACGGTTTACCATGCGTGCCCCCGCCGCAATGGATCGCCAAGTGAGCCGTATCGCCTTGGGCGCGTTTTCGGAACCGCTGGTGGTGATAATCAAGGCGGTATTTTTGGGTGATTCTTCAGCCAATGCGATGAACCGTGCTCGGTGCGGAGGATTTAATCGAGGCGACAGAGGAAAGACCGTGCTACCGGTGAAGAAGGCAATCGCAATCTCACTGGCCGTGCCTTCGATTATTTGTAATTTCTTACAGGCCAACGAGGGCGATTCCCGATAACGGATGAGGCGATCAGGAAGCCGCAGCGCGACCGCATCGGGATCAGCCCGTCGAAGCCAGAGGGGGAGAAGGGGAGGCATGGAGGGGATTCTATGGGGAGATGCCAAGTCCGGGGGGGACGGGTAGCGTCATTTTTCCGTTGATGACAGGCGGAGCAGGGGCCACATCTTTGGCTAACCAGAAGCCGGTTCCGAGTCCGTGGGCGATGGACGTGGAAACTGCGGCGGCCAGATGAGCGGTTGCGGTGAGGCCGATGGCTGAGTCCACCACGGAGGTGATGACAACCTCCATTCCTGCAAGCTGGGCTTGTTGGGCCAGGGTTAGGGTGGCCTTCATGCCTCCGATGCGGGCGGGTTTGAGGATGAGGCGACGTACGGCTTGAGAGGTTATGAGTGAATCGAACCCCAACCGGGAGAGCGATTCATCGACCGCGATTTGACAAGACGAGATTTGTTGCAGGGTGGCTAAGGCCGTGAGGGAGGGTTCACTCAGAGGCTCTTCGACGGCATCCACCGGCAGGGGGGCGATGGCGGTCAAGAAGCGTCTGGCTTCGTCACTCGACCATGCGCAGTTGGCATCCAAGCGCAAGGTCAACTGCCCCTCGGTGAGGTCGACGAGCGTTTGTAATCGAGCCAATTCCGTTTCGATGGTGGAGATGCCCACCTTGATCTTGGCAACGGTGAATCCTTGTGACACTGCCCGAACAGCGCGTTGTGCGCAATGCTCATCGAGCGGCCCCAAGGCGGCATTGACGGGTACGGATAAATCGGTGGCCCCTAATAACCGTGCTAACGGGAGGCCGCATCGTTGTGCTTCGATGTCGAGCTGGGCGGTTTCTAGTGCCCAACGCATTTCGGAAGCGTGAGCAGAATTAGAACCAGAACTAGGCAAGGGCGCGCAATCTCCCCAGCCGGTGAATCCGTCTTCGGAGGTGAGTTCGACTAACCAGCCGCGTCGTTCATAAAGCGTAGCGGAAGAGGCCACCCAAGGGTTGCGTAGCGGAAGGCAGTAGGGGTGATATTGGACGCGTGACATATTAAGCGGCAATCATAGCCTCCCTTAACGTGCGCAAGACGAATTAACGGACATGTTGCTTACCACCACCCCAAATAATGAAACGGCTCTATGCGGTTTGTAGTGGGTACTCGAAGCGGTTGTTGCGGCCTCCCTCCACTTCTAGGGTAGGGCAGTACCTATCTCCCTCCCCTTCAAGGTGTGGTATGGGGAGGGGATGGGGTACATATGAAGGGACAAACAAGTCTCGTAATTTTCGGGCGG
>JAUYFZ010000313.1 GCA_030689585.1 Rhodocyclaceae bacterium
AACCAGTGACATGCGAACACTGGTCAATCGATTCAAGATGTAAAAACCCATGAACACACAGAAACTAACGGGCATGAATTAAATCCACACCCTACAAGTCCTATCCCTCATTCCCTATGTCTGACCACGATGCCTCCTACAAGCACATTTTTTCACACACTGAAGTGGTGGCGGATCTTCTGCGCGGATTTGTGCGCGAAGAGTGGACTGAACAGATTGACTACAACTCCCTGGAAAAGATCAACGGTAGTTATATCACCGATGATCTTCGCGACCGCGCGGATGACATCGTCTGGCGTGTAAAACGGCTTCCCACCGAAGGAGGCGAAAAATGGCTCTATGTGTATATTCTGATTGAATTTCAAAGCTCTGTAGACCCTTACATGGCTTTACGAATCATGACCTACACAGGGCTGTTTTATCAAGATTTACTTAAAAGTGGTCGTATCCAAAAAACAGAAAAGCTCCCCCCTGTCTTTCCGATCGTCATTTACAACGGTGCGGGACGCTGGACAGCGGCTAGGAATATCGCAGACTTAATCGAACCCACCTCTGACGGGCTGGCCGCCTATCGTCCCAGTCAGAAACACCTTGTCTTGGATGAAGGAGGGATTTCAGAACAGATGCTCCCCACCGAGGCCAATACGGTTGCCGAGATCATTCGACTGGAAACCAGCTCGAATCCCGAAGCGATACGCACCGTTGTGGCACGACTCACGAAGCAGCTCAGTGATCCAAGACACAGCAGTTTGAGACGTGCGCTGACCGTCTGGATCAACCGGGTTCTATTCAAGCGCATTGTTCCGACAGAAAATATTTCAGAAGTTACCAACCTACAGGAGATTGATACCATGCTGGCAGAACGCGTCACCCAATGGACAGAAAACTGGATGCAACAGGGAATGTTGCAGGGAATGCAGCAGGGAAGGCAAGAGGGAATGCAGCAGGGAATGCAGCAGGGAATGCAACAGGGAATGCAGCAAGGCGAAGGGATACTGCTCCGTCGTCTGTTGATGCGCCGCTTCGGTTCATTACCTAATGCGATAGAGACTCGCTTTTCCAACGCCACCACCGAACAAATCGAATTGTGGAGTGACCGGATTCTGGATGCCAAGACACTAAATGAGGTGTTTCAAATCAATAAAGGAGCTACTCCATGAAATCCATCGCCTTCAAGTTGGGCATTGCCAACCTCTTACCCATCGTCGTTCTCATTCTCCTATCGGGATGGTCTGTTTTGGGAGAGCGCGACCAACTGTTGGCAGAGCGCAAACTCAAGACCCGTCATTTAGTCGAAGTCGCTCACAATGTGCTAACGCACTATCAGCAATTGGAAGCACAAGGAAATCTCCCCGCAGAAGATGCACGCAAAGCCGCCGTTGCGGCCATCAAATCACTGCGTTACGAAGGCAAGGAATATTTCTGGATTAACGACCTCACCGCACCCGTGCCCAAGATGGTCATGCACCCAACGGTACCCGCCTTAGACGACAAAGTGCTGGATGCAGAAAAATTCAACTGCGCCATCAGTCTGCAAGAAGGTATCACGGGGGCAGTCACCCCTACGAACGGCAAAATGAATCTGTTTGTCGCCTTCAATACCGTCGTCAACAAGGCTGAACACGGCTACGTCACTTACCTGTGGCCCAAACCCAAAGAAGGAGGCGGCACGACGACAGAAACCTACCCGAAGATGTCCTATGTCAAGAAATTCGCCCCATGGAACTGGGTCGTCGGTTCCGGGATCTATATTGATGACTTGGATACCACTTTCCAAAACCAAGTGATGAAATCCATCCTGATCGTCTTGCTACTGGGGGCAGCCCTCTATGGCATCTCGATGTGGATTGCACGCGGTATCGCCCGCCCCATCGCGCTCGCTGCGAAAAACATGGATGAAATCGCCTCCAGTGGCGACTTGCGACGCATGCTGCCTGAAACCGGCGGTACGGAAGCCGCAGGCATCGCACGCGCCTTCAACGCATTACTGGCGAGCTTCTCGACCTTTATCCGCATAACAGCAGAAGGTGGAAATCACATGGCCTCCGTTTCCGGGCGATTAAACGGATCGTCCCAACGCCTGCAAAAAGCCATTTCAGAGGGCGGCGAACGCACCTCCAGAGCCGCAGCGGCTATCGAAGAAATGACGGCCAGCATGGGGTCGATTCGTGAGACTTCTGAAAATGTCCGCAGGGAATCCCAGGAAAGTTTGAACCGTGCCGAAAGTGGCAAGCGCAGCGTTGAACTTCTCGCCACGCGCATCGCCTCGCTCGACGAAGCCTTCACCGCCATTGCCACCTCGGCCAACGAATTTGCCACCAGCACCAGTGCCATCAATCAGCTCACCCAGCAGGTCAAGGAAATTGCCGATCAAACCAACCTGCTGGCCTTGAATGCCGCCATCGAAGCGGCTCGTGCCGGTGAGCAGGGACGGGGATTTGCCGTGGTCGCCGACGAAGTACGCAAATTGGCCGAAAAATCGTCGAAATCTGCCGCAGAAATTGATGCGGTTACCCAAAATCTCTTCCAAAGCTCCGGTCAGGTTGTCTCCACCATTGAGGAAAACCGCCGACATCTTGAAACCAGCCGCAGTGCCTTGGCCGAGACTCGCGATGTGATTGAGTCGACGACCGAAATGGTCTCAAAGACGTCGACCGGCATTGATGCCATCTCCGATTCGTTGCGAGCGCAATCCAATCAAGTCGCTGACATTTCCATCAACATGGAACAAGTGTCCTCGGTCATAGGTCAAACCCAGCAAATCGCAATGGAAACCGCCGAAGAAGCCGCCCTAGCCGCCAAATCTGCCGATGAAATCCGACAGGTCATCTCAAGATATACGGTTTAATCTAAAAACCGCGTCAGCAACGCCATCAACTCCTCACCATTTTTAGTGTCAATCCAAAGATCAGTCTCTGGATGATGCCGAAAATGGTGTCCTTCGTAACGGGCCGCCACCCAAATTTCTTGAGCCACCGAATGACGGTTAATCACCATCATCAAACCATCGGC
>JAUYFZ010000314.1 GCA_030689585.1 Rhodocyclaceae bacterium
GGCAAGCGGTTCTTCTGGATATCGTCAACAGGAAGTTCTACATTTTTGGTTTGATTCTCTGGCCACAGGATGTTTTCTTTCTTGCCATTATTCTGATCATCTCGGCTTACGCTCTGTTCCTGTTTACGGCAGTGGCGGGGCGATTGTGGTGCGGCTATGCCTGTCCGCAAACGGTTTATACGGAAATATTCATCTGGATTGAACAGATGATAGAGGGCGATCATAACGCTCGCAAGAAACTCGACAAAGCAGCCATGGATGCACGCAAGCTTCGTCTGCGGAGCATGAAGTATGGTGCGTGGGTGCTCTTTTCTTTATGGACAGGATTTACGTTGGTGGGTTATGTCACGCCGATCGCGGAATTGTGGGGTTCCTTCTGGGCGTGGACTTTGGGACCTTGGGAAACCTTCTGGATATTCTTTTACGGGGGTTCTACCTATTTGTTTGCCGGGCATTTACGCGAACAAATCTGCTTTTATATGTGTCCCTACGCTCGATTTCAGAGTGCGATGTTCGATCCGGATACGTTGATTATTACTTACGATCCTGAACGGGGTGAACCGCGTGGGCAGCGACAAGCGGGTAAAACAGGGTTAGGGGACTGTATCGATTGCAATATTTGCGTACAGGTGTGTCCGACGGGGATCGACATTCGTCATGGATTGCAATATGAATGCATTGGTTGTGCCGCCTGTATTGATGCCTGTGATGTGGTGATGGACAAAATAGGGTTACGTCGGGGACTGATTCGCTATACCACGGAACACGCGCTGGAGAAACATTGGACTCGGCGTGATATTTTGCTTCACGTTCTACGTCCACGCGTCATTGTCTATACGGTCATTCTTATCGGGTTATCTCTTGCGTTGGTTTGGGGAATCGCTCATAAACCGGATCTTCGTGTGAATGTCATTCGGGATCGAGGGGTGTTGGCGCGAGAAATCGAAGGAGGCATGATTGAAAATATTTATCGTTTGCAGGTGATGAATGTTTCTGAACAGGCGCATCGTTATGCGATTTTCGTGACGGGTTTGAAGGGTATTCAACTGGAAGGAGCGACCCATATCGACGTGCCGCCATTGACGACACAAGCCTTTCCGATAGCGGTGCGTGTGCCGATGGAATCCGCCGTCAAGGGTTCTCACCAGATTTATTTTGATGTGAATGCAGAGCAAGGTGGTGCGGAATCGGTGGTGCATGAGAAAGCATCCTTTTTGATGCCTTAATACAGGAGAATCTGATGACGATGACACTTAATACGAAACCTTGGTATCGGGAACCTTGGCCTTGGCTTTTGATGTCGGGCCCCTTTATTGTCGTCGTGGCCAGTTTTATAACCGCTTGGATTGCTTGGAAAAGTAACGATGGTTTAGTGGCTGATGACTATTACAAGCAGGGTTTGGCCGCTGGTCAAACGGTAGCGCGTAGCCAACAGGCACAGATACTGGGGTTGCAGGCAGGGGTCAGTTTTTTGGAGGGCACGTTACAGGTGCGACTTTCCAGTCAAACGGGAGCTGCGTTACCAGAGAGCTTGACAGTGATGCTTTCGCATCCGACGCGAGCGGGACTGGATCAAGAGCTCACGTTGATTCGAGCAGGACTCCTGTATTCCGGTGCGGTGCGTCCTCCGGCATCAGGGCATTGGTTGATTTTGATTGAAGATGAAGCAAAGACGTGGCGTTTGATGGGAGCAGTCGTGTTGCCGGCTACTGGTGAATCGGTAATCGGAGGGTGAATCATTAACTTTATTTATTAAGGAGAAGTAATCATGCTGAACGAACTGTTTACGACGGATATTGGCTTACTGAGCGTTTTTACGGTGGTGGTTGCAGCGGTTGTAGTTGTCTATATTTACGGTTACGCCAAGAAGAAAATGGTTGAAGATGCCAAGGCAGCCGGTTGTTGATTCATTTATGACGGGGGATGCTCATTTGCTTCCCCCGTTCTATACCCTCGTGTTAACATGACGGCCTGGAGGTAATACAAGATGGAAAATCAGAATTCAGGGCGTGAGTTGCAACGGATGGTTCGCATCAACGAAGAGATCAAGAGCGTTGTGGCGGTCGCGTTCAAAATCAATTTGATGGCGATGAATGCGATTTTTTTGGCCAAGCGAGCGGGGCAGACGGCGTTAGGTTTTGGTGTGCTCTCTAACGAACTTCGGCAATTCGCGACAAACTTGCAGAAGCAGATGGACGTACTGCGCGAAATGATTGACGCTATTGTAACGGCGCGTAGCGGCGATGCATTTCAGAATAGTTCAGACCAGACGACGGCTCAAAATCGTCGATTGGATCAGGTGATTGCAGATACGGTACAAATGGTTGATTTGGGCGGCGTGTTAGCGCGTTCGGCTAAAATTGAAGCCGCTTACGGAGGGGATTTTTCATCTTCTCTGATGCAGGTGTCCACTGATTTTGAACAAACCATTGGAAAAATCCAGCAGTCTCTTTCTGTCTTAACGGGCTATCGCTAAGAACATAAGAGGATCCCGATAGTCGAAACAGTGCAGTCTTGATGGACGTCAATGCCATGGGGAGGTGACGTGCCGCAGAATATGTGCGCTTTAATCTTTCCTAAAAATTCCATGACACTGACACAACCCCTAAACAATCATCATAAGCATTGTGACGAACTTTTTGCGACGACGGAGGAGGCGGCCGGGCGGCGTAATTGGACGTTGTGTGCGAAGAATTTCGACCGGTTTCACCAGGAGATGGAGGCCCATTTCTCTACCGAGGAGCAGGTGCTTTTCCCCGCTTTTGAATCGGCAACCGGGATTACGGCAGGTCCGTCACGCATGATGCGTTTTGAACATACACAGATGCGCGAACTGTTCGAGCAGATGGCCGCCGCGTTACGTGCGCAAGACGGCGATGAATTTGCGGGGGTTGCGGAAACTCTCCTGATTCTCATGCAGCAGCACAACATGAAGGAAGAGAACATGTTGTATCCGATGTGTGATCGCTCTTTAGGTGCACACCCACCAGATGTGGAGGGAAGTTTGCGCAAGCGATTGCAGGAAGTTGAACAGACATGTCCCGTGTAATCGATGGCAGGGACCTTCAACCGCCAGAACCTTTAGAGTTGACGCTGGCGGCACTGGATACTTTGCCCGATGGCGAAGAGTTGAAGTTATTGCTGTATTGCCAGCCCCATCCTTTGTACCAGATATTGAAACGGAATGGCTATGTCTGGCGGGATGAAATGCATCCGGACGGAACAAACGAGATTCATATTCGCAAAGCGTAGTGATGCATCCTGATCTCTCTTTTGACCAAGCCCCACCGGTTTCTGTTCCCTATCGTTTTTTTCTGACCGCCCCATGGTTTGGGGTGGCGGCTGGGCTTCTGCTGGTCATCCAGGGCGGTGATGCGCTGGTTTCCCGTTGGACACCGCAAGCACTCATGCTGACGCATCTTTTGACCGTTGGATTCATGTTGCAGGCCATGGTCGGGGCGTTGTTTCAGTTTATTCCGGTCGCTGCGGGCGGTAACGTCTGGCAAGCCAATCGGTTGGCGAGCCTGGTGCATCCCGTTTTGGCGGTTGCCGCAGTGCTCCTAGTATTGGCCTTTCCAAGTAGCACGCCCGCCTTATTTCATGCGGCGGCAGGTTTATTTGCCATCGCTTTAGGAAGTTATGGTCTGATCGTCGGGATAGCACTTTGGAGAACACCCGCACAGGGAGCAACGATTTTGACGCTGCGTGTGGCCCTGTTCGGCCTGATGGTGACGGCAACGCTGGGGGTTGTCCTGGCGATAGGATTGGGTTTGCAGAAATCCTTAGACTTGTTTGAATGGACTAACGTCCATGCGGCTTGGGGATTGGGCGGGTGGGCATTGATGCTGATCGCTGGAGTGAGTTACTTCGTGGTGCCCATGTTTCAACTGACCCCGAAATATCCTGCTTGGCTCACTCGCACGCTCCCTTGGGCGATGCTGGCTGTGCTGTGTCTTTGGTCAAGCCAGTTGATAGGGGACGGCTTTGTCTGGCTGCGCGGGAGGATATGGCTGATGGGGTTGTTAGTGGCAACGACTTGGGGGGTTGTGACGCTGCGGCTTCAGTTTCGTCGTCGACGGAAGGTGCCGGATATTACCCTGACTTTTTTTCGGGGGGGCATGTTATCGCTTGTCGCATTATTCATCTCGGCTCTACTGTTCGAAGTAAATCCGAATTGGGGAACTCATCCTCGTGCAGATGTCTGGTTGGGTGTGTTGATATTGCAGGGAGTCTTCGTGTCCGTCATCAACGGAATGCTCTACAAGATCATGCCATTTCTTAATTGGTTGCATCTGCAACGGTTGTGTGGGCTGACGGTTGTTCCTCCCAACATGAAGAAAATGATTCCAGACGTGTCCATGTTCTGGCAGATGCGGCTGCATTTCAGTGCGCTGGCACTGATGCTATGTTCTGTGGTTTGGCCGATTCTCACGCGCCCTGCGGGGGCCTTGTTCGCGCTATCCTGCGCGTGGATGGGGGTGAATTTGTTGATAGGCGTGAAAAGTTACCGACAATTCAAAGTCCAAATTCTTGCAAGCGGTGCAGGTTCGGAATCTTGATTTTCTTGCCTTGCACGGCAATGAGCTGGGCTTCAACCAGATCGTGCAGAATGCGGGACAGTGTTTCAGGGGTCAGATTCAATCGTGAGGCGATGACTTGTTTGGAGGTGGACAAGGTGATTTCCAAAGTCTCCAAAGTCCCCATAGGGGCATTACACTCTTTACCCATGGGGCAATGCTGAATCAGATAACCAATCACCCGTTGAGTGCTGGATCGTAACGAATAGGATTCAACATCGGCGATCAGGGAATGAAGTTGCATTGACATGCCGGCCAACATGCGCAGTGCAAAACTGGCATCTGATTCGATGAGACTGCGGACGGCATTTTTGCCGACATGCAGTAACAGCGTGTCGGTCAGTGCTTCGGCGAAAACCGGGTAAGGCCGGTCGATGAACATCACGGCTTCGCCAAAGCTTTTCTTTGGCCCCAGGATTTCTACTACTTTTTCATTACCTTGGGTGGAAGGGAACGCCAGTTTGACCTGTCCAAATACAATGATGAAAAACCCACGCGGCGTATCCCCTTTTTGAAAGAGCATCTCTCCCTTGCTTAAGCGTTTTTCGCGGGTTGATTCTGCAATTTTTGTCACATGCTCTGTCGAGAGTTCCGAGAAGAGAGGCAGACGGCCTAAGAGGGTATGAACGTCTGTGCGTTCAGTGCGGGGGGCGTTGGTCATGGGGCGCAACCATACACCGACAGAAACTAAATGTCATCGTGAATTTGCATGATGTCATTCATGGTTCTGTCATTAACGTGAAACACATTCCCCATCCCCCTCCCTGCCTCCCCCTTGAAGGGGGAGGAGATCTGTGTTCCGACCGTACCTGAGTGGTTACG
>JAUYFZ010000005.1 GCA_030689585.1 Rhodocyclaceae bacterium
CAAGGGGAGGGAGGCCGCAACAACCGCTTCGATTACCCACTACAAACCACATAGAGCCAGTTTACCGAAAGCCTCAACAACTTCTTCTACGGCGATGTCCGCGACTTCCTGCGACGGTTTTTGCAGTAATTGATAGGGCACGCCCCACGGATGCCAGCGAACAGCCCCCGATTTTCCGAACAAGCAAACCATGGGCAGCCCCAAGCCGGCGGCTAAATGCATCGCCCCTCCATCGGCGCAGATCATGGCATGGCAACTGCTCAACACATTGATTAATTGCGATAGCTTGTGTGTTGGCACGGCATTGACCGGAAACGATGGCCCTAATGCTTCAACCATGGCCAGAGCCTTTTCGTCATCCCCCGGATGCAAGGGGTTGTCCGCCGGGCCGGGCGACCAGAGCAGCACAAAGCGGGCATTCTGCTGTTTTTGCAATAACGACATGAGTTCAATGAAACGTTCCGTGGGCCAGCGTTGGGAAGGTTTGCGGGCACTGATATGGACGGCGATGGTGAAATCGTGGCGTTTATTCGCGTCCTTGGGCGGCGCAACAAAGCAGGGCGGGGGCGATCCTTCGATGCCATAAAGGCTGGCCAGACGAAAGACATCGGCCACTTCACTGATTTCGTGCTCTGCCAGAGGTAGAGCAATATCCAGTCCTTCGTGTCGCTCGCCAAACCCGATGATCTGTTTCGGGCGCAACCATTGCGCCAGACGAATGGATCGGGGTTGCGAAACCGGCGTGGCGAGCAGAATGTCATCCAAGTGCATTCCTCGCAGTGTTTTCATCATCAAAAGCCGCTGCCAGAAAATGTGCGGAAGCGTCTTGTGGCCTCGATGTTTGGCTTTGGTGTAATGAAATACTGCATCGAGATCAGGATTTCCCACCAACACCGGCGCGTTATAACTGTTGACGAGTGCGCCGATCCAAGCACCGGGAAGTTTTTGCCTCAAAGCGCGAATAAGTGGCGTGGTGCAAACCAGATCGCCAATATTGTCGCGACGAATGATGAGAATTCGTGGGGATTTGTCGATGCTCACGTTAACGGGCATGGTCACCAAGCCCACCTCCGTTCCATGAATCCGTTCAATGCCATTAAACGCCCGCCCCCCTTCGCCCCCCTCTCGGGGGGTTCTAAACAGCTCGCTACGCTCGTTTGATACGGGGTACTCCGAACTGACTTTTTCATGTTATCTGGTTATTTCACGTTAAACTGCCCATCATGGCAACCTATGCGATTGGTGATATTCAGGGATGCTTCGGAGAACTGAAGCGACTGCTGGAGTATATCGGCTTCAACGAACAACGGGATCGACTCTGGTTCGTGGGCGATCTGGTCAATCGCGGCCCTTCTTCGCTGGAAGTGCTGCGGTTTGTGCGCGATTTGAAGGAGGCAGCCATCACCGTCCTAGGCAATCACGATCTCCATCTCATCATGCAAGCCGAAGGTTTCGGAAAAACCAGCCGCGAGGATACGCTGGCCCCCATTCTGGCCGCCCCCGACAGGGATGAATTGATGGCCTGGCTGCGGAGCCAGCCGCTTTTCCATGTCGAAAACGATACCGCCATGGTTCACGCCGGACTGCTACCCTCATGGACGGTTGAACAGGCAAAAGACTTGGCCGCCGAAGTCTCCACGGCCCTGACCAGCCCCCATTACCACGACTTCCTAGCCCATCTATGGGGATCGGAACCCGACCGCTGGCACGATGATCTGGTGGGCCGAGATCGACTGCGAGTCATTGTCAATGCCATGACTCGCATGAGATTCATCACGAAAAAGGGGGCCATGGCCTTGCGCACGCCCGGCTCGAAAGCTCCACCGGAACGCGCCCCAGCCGGCTGCCTCCCTTGGTATGACGCCCCCAAACGAGCCAGTACTTCTCACACGTTGATCGTAGGGCACTGGTCCGCCTTGGGTCTTAAAATCACTCAGAACTTGCTGGCCCTGGATTCTGGCTGCCTGTGGGGAGGCAAGCTAACTGCCGTGCGGTTGGAGGATCGCCGGTTATTCCAGATTTCCTGCCGCTGTCAGGTAGAACCCTGCCATTGGGAATGATGCGAAATCGCCGTATGCGCCCGATGCGCCAGATGCCGACGATCTCCCTCCGCTTCCATTGCGGGTAAAAAATAAACATGCACCGTCAATCTACGGGCCGCCACAACGGATAACAGACTCTGCCAAAGCGTCATGTCTCCCACGTAAGCAGAGGCTTGCGAAGAGTAAGCAATCACTACCGGCATCACAGGTACGTGCGCATCAATGGCCGACTGAAACAAAGCTCCATGAAAGGGCAGCACGGACTTGCCTAAACTCGTCGTGCCTTCTGGGAATACACAGAGTCGTTTTCCCTGTTGCAAGGAAGAAACCATACATTCCTTCATCTGGGCAACGGCGGCACGGGAACCCCGTTCCATGAAGAACGTCTCTGTTCTTTCACAAATCCATCCCATCACCGGCCAGGTACGCACTTCGCTTTTAGCCACAAAAACCGAAGGAGCCACCGAGTTGATGGCGAAAATGTCGAGCCAAGAAATATGATTAGCCACCAATAACCCGCCCGCCAACGGCACACCGGTCACCTGAAGCCGCACGCCAAGGCACGTCAATAACTGCCGCGACCATGCGGCCTTTTGAGATTTTCCTAACGCTAATCCCATGACGATTCGCAGTAAGTGCACTGCGGTACGGATCAGACGAGCCAGTGAAGTCATCCAGGCGATTTTCTACAAAGCCTCACCAAATGCCGCACGGTAACGTTCGGCGATTACGTCATGGGTCAGTTTGTGATTCTGTCCACCGCGATGGGCGATTTTGATGGAACCCATGAGCGAGGCCAGCCGCCCTGTTTTTTCCCACGACCATCCCCGAACGATGCCGTAGAGCAATCCGGCACGGTAAGCATCGCCGCAGCCGGTGGGATCCATCACTTTTTCAGGAATGACCTGCGGGATGATGATGCGCCGCCCCTCGGCGTAAATCTCCGAACCGTTGCCGCCCAACGTCACGACTAGGGCTTTGACTTCACCGGCCAGCGATTCAAGGCTGCGTCCGGTACGCTCGGTCAGCAACTTGGCTTCATAGTCGTTCACCGTGCAATAGTCGGCGAGTTTCAGAAAATTCAACAGGTCTTCGCCAGAGAACATGGGCAAACCCTGACCGGGATCGAAAATGAAGGGAATCCCCGCCTCGTGAAACCCGTTGGCATGAGCGATCATCCCTTCGCGTCCATCGGGAGCAACGATAACGAGTGCAATGTTTTCAGCCTCCGCAATACAGTTTTGGTGCGAATGATTCATGGCACCCGGATGAAAAGCGGTGATCTGGTTATCATCCAGATCCGTGGTGATGAAGGCTTGAGCCGTGTAGCTGTCAGGAACATGCCGAACATGACGGACATCAAACCCCTGATGCTGCAACCGCTGCAGGTAGAGCGCGGAATCGTCCCCCACCGTGGCCATGATGATCGCCTCCCCTCCGAGTAACCGGAGGTTATAAGCAATATTTCCAGCACAGCCCCCGTATTCTCGCCGCATGTCTGGCACCAGAAACGAAACGTTCAGAATATGTATCTGTTCTGGCAGGATATGGTGCTTGAAACGGTCAGGAAACACCATGATGGTGTCGTAGGCAAGGGAACCGCAAATGAGAGTACGCATAGTTTTATGGGAGGAGGGTTAACGTGGAACACATTCCCCATCCCCCTCCCAGCCTCCCCCTTGAAGGGGGAGGAGCATCTCTCCCTCCCCTTCAAGGGGGAGGAGAGCATCTCTCCCTCCCCTTGAAGGGGGAGGAGAGCATCTCTCCCTCCCCTTCAAGGGGAGGGTTGGGGAGGGGATGGGGGTCAATGGGGCATGCTTCATGATGCGGGGTGGCGATTAACGTGAAACACATTCCCCATCCCAGCCTCCCCCTTGAAGGGGGAGGAGCATCTCTCCCTCCCCTTCAAGGGGAGGGCTGGGGAGGGGATGGGGGTCAATGGGGCATGTTTCATGATGCGGG
>JAUYFZ010000007.1 GCA_030689585.1 Rhodocyclaceae bacterium
TTGCTGCCCGAAAAACATCAGATACAAGACTTGCAATACACCAAGAACGAACAACAGGGAACTACGATTCTTGATCGCAAGGCCATCTTTGATCTGAATTGCATCAGCCCCACGGGGGAGCGGTTTATCGTTGAACTGCAAAGGGCCAAGCATAATTACTTCAAAGATCGCAGTTTGTACTACGCCACCTTTCCGATTCAAGAGCAGGCGCAACGCGGAGAGTGGGATTTCAAACTTACCCCTGTCTACTTCGTTGGCATCCTTGATTTTGTATTTGAAGAGGATCGTGACAATCAAGAGGTTGTCCATGTTGTTCAGCTCAAGAACAAGAACGGCAAGGTGTTTTACGACAAGCTGACGTTCATCTACCTGACGCTACCTCACTTTAAGAAGACGTTAGAAGAATTGCAATCAGATCAAGATAAGTGGTTTTATATCTTCCGACACTTGCAAGAGTTACAGGAAATCCCGTCTGTTTTGCAGGGTCAGGTGTTTCATAAACTGTTTGAAACCGCACAACTGGCCTGTTTCAACGCAAAAGAACGACACGCCTACGATGCCAGCATCAGAAATTATCGAGACTGGAAAGGTATTACTGAGGCGGCCAGAGACGAAGGGCGCGAAGAGGGGTTAGAGAAAGGGTTAGAGAAAGGGCGCGAGGAAGGGCGCGAGGAAGGGCGCGAGAAAGGGCGAGAGGAGGGTTTGAACACGGCATCTCTTCGTCTTATCGCCAGTGGGATGAGTGAAGTCGATGCACGCAGAATTCTCGGCCTGTCGTGATGCAGGCAGTGATTATCCTTGCTCATTTTTGAGGTATATTCCTGCGCCCATTCAGCTGGGGAAAGATTAATCAATCTTTCCCTGTTTACCGGTGACTCGCTTAGGAAAGCCAATGAACCTGTTGCACCCGCAGGGTCTTTACGACCCGGCCAATGAACACGATGCCTGCGGTGTCGGCTTTGTTGCCCATATAAAAAACCATCAGAGCCATGCCATTGTTTTGCAGGGCTTGAAAATTCTGGAAAATCTGACGCATCGCGGTGCTACCGGCCATGATCCGCTGTTAGGCGATGGGGCGGGAATTCTTGTGCAGTTGCCCGATGCCTTCTTGCGGGAGGAGGCGGCAAAATGCGGCTTCCCCTTACCGTTGGCAGGGCAGTATGCGTGCGGTAATGTTTTTTTGCCTCAACGCGGGGAGGATCGTATTGCTTGTGAAGCCGCAGTTGCTCGCCTGATTGTCGAAGAAGGCCAGCATCTGCTCGGTTGGCGCGACGTGCCCTGCAATCATCAAGGGTTGGCGCAGGCCGCGAAGGATTCCGAACCGGTGGTGCGTCAGTTGTTTGTCGGGTGTACGTTGTCCGATCAAGACGCTTTCGAACGCAAGTTGTTCGTGATTCGCAAGCGGGCTGAACATGAACTGCGTCACATCCGTCAGTTTTATGTCACGACGTTGTCTTCACGCATGATTGGCTACAAGGGCATGTTGCTGGCGGCTCAAGTGGGCGATTACTACGTTGATCTGCGGGACGAACGGTTCGTTTCCGCACTGGCACTTGTCCATCAACGATTTTCGACCAATACCTTTCCGACTTGGGAACTGGCGCATCCGTTTCGCATGATTGCGCATAACGGGGAGATCAATACCCTACGGGGCAACATCAACTGGATGGCGGCACGGCAGCAATCCATGTATTCCAAATGGCTGGATAAGGACTTGGATAAGTTATGGCCGCTGATTGCCGAGGGGCAGTCGGACTCGGCCTCCTTTGATAACGCGCTGGAATTGTTGGTCATGGGGGGGTATTCGTTGGCCCATGCCATGATGCTGTTGATTCCAGAGGCGTGGGCCGGCAATCCGATGATGGATGAAGATCGCCGTGCTTTCTATGAATTTCATGCACCGGTGATGGAACCCTGGGATGGCCCGGCGGCGGTGGCCTTTACCGATGGTCGACAAATTGGGGCCACGCTGGATAGAAATGGTCTGCGACCGGCACGCTATCTGGTGACGGATGATGATTTTGTCCTGATGGCTTCCGAGATGGGGGTGTTGGATATTCCAGAGGAACGCATCGTCAAAAAATGGCGGTTGCAGCCGGGCCGGATGTTCCTGATCGATTTGGAAGCCGGTCGCATCATCGACGATGAGGAATTGAAGAAAACGCTGGCGACCTCGGAACCCTACCGCGAATGGATTGAAACGTCGCGTGTTTTCCTGCACAAGTTGCCTGCGGGGGGGGCGTTGCCTGCGATGCGGGAATCCTTGCTCGATACGCAACAGGCTTTTGGGTTTTCGCAGGAGGATTTGAAGGTCATTTTGGATCCGATGATTAAAAATGGCGAGGAGCCTATCGGGTCTATGGGGACGGATACGGCGTTGCCAGTGTTGTCTCGTCGTGATAAATCGCTCTATCTCTATTTCAAACAACTCTTTGCGCAGGTGACGAACCCGCCGGTTGATCCGATTCGTGAAGAAATTGTCATGTCGCTGATCTCCTTTGTGGGGCCGCGCCCCAATCTGCTGGGCATTGCCGGGCGGGAAGATGAGGGCATCACGCCTCGGCTGGAATTGGCCCAACCGGTGTTGTCCGTCGAAGACTGCGCTCGTCTGCGCGATGCCGAACGGCTGACGAATGGACGCTTCAAGACGGCGGTGTTAGGACTCACTTACTTAGCGGCAGAGGGAGCGGCGGGTTGTGAGGCGGCGTTGCTTCAACTGTGTGCCGCCGCTGAAAAAGCGGTGATCGAGGGGCACAACATCCTGATTCTTTCCGACCGGCTGGTGGCGCGTGATCGTGCGGTGATTCCTGCGTTATTGGCCTGTTCGGGGGTGCATCATCACTTGACGCACTGCGGGTTACGCACTCGAACGGGGTTGGTGATCGACACCGGTTCTGCACGGGAAGTGCACCATTTTGCGTTACTGGCAGGGTACGGGGCCGAAGCGGTTTGTCCGTGGCTGGTGTTTGCCACTATCGGGGATAGGGTGGAGCACGGGGTTGAAAATGATATTGACAAAGACCCGTACAAAGTTGCCCTTAAGAATTACACCAAGGCGATCGGCAAGGGGTTGACCAAGGTGATGTCCAAGATGGGCATTTCCACCTATCAGTCTTATTGCGGGGCGCAGATTTTTGAGGCGATTGGATTAGATGCGGGGTTCGTGGCTCGCTGGTTTGCAGGGACGGCGACGCAAATCGGGGGCGTGGGCTTGCGTGACATTGCGGAAGAAGCGTTGCATGTCCATCAAGCGGCTTTTTCAAATGATCCGGTTTTGCGTAATGCACTGGATTGTGGGGGCGAATATGCGTTCCGCATTCGGGGCGAAGATCATATGTGGACGCCGGATGCCATCGCCAAACTGCAACATGCGACACGCTCCGGCCAGGTTGAAACCTATAAGGAATATGCCGCGCTCATCAATGATCAGAGCCGTCGGTTGATGACGTTGCGGGGGTTGTTCGAGATCAAGCCGGCCGGTGCGCCGGTTCCGTTGGATGAAGTCGACTCCGCTGCGGATATCGTCAAGCGATTCGTGACGGGGGCGATGTCGCTCGGTTCCATTTCCACCGAAGCGCATACGACGCTGGCCGTGGCGATGAACCGCATCGGGGGACGTTCCAATACGGGAGAAGGCGGGGAAGACCCGCAACGTTTTCAGAAAATTGAAGCAGAAACTACGCTGGCCGCCATTATTGGCAAAGATCGTATTGAGCGGGATTTGCCGTTGAACAAGGGAGATTCCCTGCGTTCTGCGATCAAGCAGGTGGCATCAGGTCGCTTCGGGGTGACGGCGGAATATCTGGCGAATGCGGATCAACTTCAGATCAAGATGGCTCAGGGAGCCAAGCCGGGCGAAGGAGGGCAGTTGCCGGGACACAAAGTGTCGGAATACATCGGCTTTCTGCGTCATTCCGTCCCGGGGGTCGGGCTGATTTCGCCTCCGCCGCACCACGATATTTATTCCATTGAGGACTTGGCGCAACTGATCCATGATTTGAAAAATGCCAATCCTGCGGCGTCGGTGTCCGTCAAGCTGGTGTCGGAAGTGGGCGTGGGGACGGTAGCGGCTGGGGTGGCCAAGGCGCGTGCCGATCACGTGGTGATCTCTGGTTTTGACGGAGGGACGGGCGCGTCGCCGTTGTCTTCTATTAAGCATACGGGTACGCCTTGGGAATTGGGATTGGCCGAAACACAACAGACGCTGGTGATGAACCGGTTGCGCGGTCGCATTCGGGTTCAGGCGGATGGACAGATGAAAACGGGGCGCGATGTGGTGATCGGGGCATTGCTCGGTGCCGATGAATTCGGTTTTGCGACGGCTCCGTTGGTGGTGACGGGGTGCGTGATGATGCGCAAATGTCATCTCAACACCTGCCCCGTGGGTGTGGCGACGCAGGATCCGGTGTTGCGTCGTAAATTTACAGGGCAACCGGAACATGTCGTCAATTATTTCTTCTTTATTGCGGAAGAAATTCGTGCCTTGATGGCAGGCATGGGGGTTCGACGGTTCGAGGAACTGATTGGCCGTTCCGATTTGCTGGATACGAAGCCGGGAATCGCGCATTGGAAAGCGAAAGGGCTTGATTTTTCGAAGATATTCTACCGCCCGTCCATGCCTGACGAGGTGGCGCGGTTTCATTGCGAGACTCAAAATCATGGGCTGGAGGATGCGCTGGATCATCAACTGATCGCACAAGCTCTGCCTGCTTTGGAGCAGGGCTTGCCCGTGACGATTGAAAGTCCGATTTTCAATATCAATCGCACGGTGGGCACGATGCTCTCCTATGAAGTGGCGCATCGTTACGGACGGGCAGGATTGCCCGATGACACGATTACCGTGAAGCTGACCGGTACGGCGGGGCA
>JAUYFZ010000122.1 GCA_030689585.1 Rhodocyclaceae bacterium
CTGACTCAGGATATTTTCTGTAAATTTAATTTGATTCCGTTCAATCCTTTTCCCGGTTCTTCGTTTCGGCGACCGCGTTCGGAGCGTGTTCGTCGGTTCCAGGAAATCCTGATCGAAGCAGGCAAGATTGCGACAGTTCGCAAAACGCGAGGCAGCGACATTGAAGCCGCCTGTGGTCAACTGGCGGGACGAGTTTGTAATAGGAAAGGAGCATTAAATGGCTGACGACATTAAACTTTCTGAAGAGGTTGTGGAATCTTCATCGATATCTCTACAGGAATCTCCAACGGAACTCCCGCCGGAACCTCTACTGAAACGTCCACCAGAACCTCCGCCTCCCCCTGAATCACCTGGGAAAAAATTGCGTGAAGAGCGAGAGCGACAAGGCTTGGTTGTGGCGGATGTGGCGCAGACGCTGAAATTTTCTCCTCGTCAAGTAGAAGCCATGGAACGGAATGACTGGAATGCCCTGTCGGGTGGTCATGCCGTCGTTCGAGGATTTTTGCGAAGCTATGCTCGATTTTTACGATTGGATGTTGAGCCGCTCTTGGCATTGCTAGAACCCGTGCCGTTAGAAATGGGACTTCTTTGTGACATCAATGAGCCTATGCCAGAGTCGAAACGGTGGCGGCTTTCCCCGTTTGCCGCATTTTCGCTATTTTTCTTACTGGTGGCTCTGGTTTTGGCCAGTTGGCATTTCCTGGATGTTTCGACGACGATCCCCGTTGTGTCTGTCTCGCTGCCATCCACGGCGCAAGAGGTTTTACAATCTGTCGTTGAAGCAACGTCTTCCACGGAAGTTGAAGCAACGCCTTCAACTGAAGTTGAAGCAACGCGTTCAACTAAAAATCTTCCGATACGGGAGTTTGTGTTCAAAACAACCGACAAGGCATGGATCGAGGCCAAAGATGCGGCCGAGCAAACGCTGTTATCGGGAGATTGCCCAGCGGATGAGCGGCGAGTCGTCAAAAGTGCGCTGCCGGTTCATCTGGTGATTGGTAATGCCGAGAGCGTTACGTTGACGTTGGATGGTCAACCCTTCGACTTGACCCCCCATAGCCGGGCGGGAGTGGCGAGGTTCAGTATTCAATGACGCGTCAAGTCAGAATCGCGAATGTGGCGATGGGGGATGGTGCTCCTATCGTCATCCAGTCGATGACCAACACGGACACGGCTGATGTGGCTGCGACGGTTATGCAGGTGGCTGAACTGGCGCGTGCGGGTTCGGAATTGGTACGTGTGACGGTTAATACCCGTGAAGCGGCGGCGGCTGTGCCAAAAATTCGCGAGAAGTTGTTGTCCATGAATATTGAGGTTCCTCTCATTGGCGATTTCCATTTCAATGGACACAAGTTATTGACAGAAGTGCCGGCTTGTGCCGAAGCACTGGATAAATTAAGAATCAATCCGGGCAATGTGGGCAAGGGAGACAAACGGGATGAACAATTTGCACAGTTGATTGACATCGCTTGTCAGTTCAACAAACCCGTGCGCATAGGGGTCAATGGCGGTAGCCTTGATCCTGTTCTCCTAGCCCGGCTTATGGATGAAAACCTGCGTCGACCGCATCCTAAGAATACGAACGGAATCATGCGGGAAGCGATGGTGGCCTCTGCGCTGGAATCTGCCGCGCAGGCAGAAAAACTGGGGTTGCCGAGTAACGCGATCATCCTGTCCTGCAAGGTTTCAGGGATGCAGGATTTGATCGCCATCTATCGTGATTTGGCGGCCCGTTGTGATTACCCGTTGCACCTTGGATTGACGGAAGCCGGCATAGGGGATGCGGGCATCGTTGCCTCCACGGCTGCTTTGGCTGTTTTGCTTCAGGAAGGTATTGGCGATACGATTCGAGTCTCGTTAACCCCTGAACCCGGCAGTGCCCGAACCCGAGAAGTGCGGATAGCCCGTGAAATTTTGCAGGCGATGGAGCGACGATCTTTTACACCGAGAGTGATTGCCTGTCCTGGTTGTGGGCGCACGACGAGTATTTTCTTTCAGGAGCTTGCACAGGATGTTCAGAATTATGTGCATCTTAAAATGCCAGAATGGTCACGTCGGCATCCCGGTGTTGAAGCCATGACGCTGGCTGTGATGGGTTGTGTGGTGAATGGTCCTGGCGAGAGCCGACAAGTCAACCTTGGCATTTCGCTGCCCGGAGCGGGAGAAGACCCCGTGGCCCCGGTGTATGCCGATGGAGAACGTATCACCTGCTTACGTGGCGATAATATCCCCCTCCAATTCAAAGCGATGATTGACGACTACGTGGTTCGTAAATATTCATGACCAAAACACTTCAAGCGATCCGAGGGATGAACGACATCCTGCCCGACGAGGCCGAGCACTGGGAGCAGTTTGAAGCCATCGTGCGCGATTGGCTGGCTAGCTATGGCTATCGACCGATTCGAATGCCACTTCTGGAACCTACGCCGCTTTTCGCACGCGCTATCGGCGAGGTAACGGACATCGTTGAAAAAGAGATGTATTCCTTTACGGACAGTTTGAACGGCGAGCATTTGACGCTACGTCCCGAAGGGACCGCCTCTTGTGTGCGAGCCGTTCTTCAAAACAATCTTCTCTACGATGCCCCGCGTCGTCTTTGGTACATGGGGCCGATGTTTCGGCATGAGCGGCCTCAAAAAGGCCGTTATCGCCAATTCCATCAAGTCGGTGTTGAAGCCTTGGGATTCGCCGGGCCGGATATCGATGCCGAGCAGATTTTGATGTGTGCGCGGCTGTGGAATGACCTGGGTTTGGAAGGAATTTCTCTGGAGATCAATTCGCTGGGGCAACCGGAAGAACGTGCCAGGCATCGCGTTGATCTGATTGCTTATCTATCCGCTCATGCCGACAGTCTTGATGGCGAAGCCCAGCGACGGTTGCACACCAACCCATTGCGTATTCTGGACAGTAAAAATCCGGCGATGCAGGCGTTGATTGAAGCGGCTCCCAAGCTGATGGATTATCTGGGGGCGGATTCCTTAGCGCATCTGACCGGCGTACAAGCCATTCTTGATGATGCAGGCGTCGCGTGGCGCGTCAATCCGCGTTTGGTGCGAGGCCTAGATTATTACAATCTCACTGTTTTTGAGTGGGTTACCGACCGCCTGGGTGCTCAAGGAACGGTATGTGCCGGTGGACGATATGACGGTCTCATCGGGCAGTTGGGGGGGAAACCGTCCCCCGCCTGTGGTTTTGCGATGGGGATCGAGCGTCTATTGGCTCTTTGGTGCGACCAGGGT
>JAUYFZ010000024.1 GCA_030689585.1 Rhodocyclaceae bacterium
TCTCCCTCCCCTTCAAGGGGGAGGAGCATCTCTCCCTCCCCTTCAAGGGGAGGGTTGGGGAGGGGATGGGATGGGGGTCAATGGGGCATGTTTCATGATGCGGGGTGGCGATTCGCCATGCCCGTTAACGTGAAACAAATGCCGTTCGTGGTGAGCTCCCCCCCGTTCGTGGTGAGCTCCCCCCCCGTTCGTGGTGAGCTTGTCGAACCATGAACGACGCTCGAAATGTCCTTCGACAAGGCCTTTAGTCCTGAGCGTAGTCGAAGGGTCAGGACGAACGGTTTCATTATTTGGGGCGGCACATTGCCATGCACGTTAACTGGACTATAACCATGACACATCAAAATTTAATCTGCGTGCATTCGACTGCATCGCCTCCGAGTCCACATACCCTCTTTCTCGTACCTGCGGGAACGTCGTTACCGAGCGATCTTCCCGATCTGGAACGATGGGAATCCAACCTGAAACGCCGTGACATAAAACCCGAAGAGTTGACCAAAAAACCCGTGGCGATGGATATGTCCAACGGACACCATGCGGCTCTGGTGATGATTGATCCGGAGGTCTTTCGTTTTGAACGGCTAACCGCCTTACGAAAAGCGGCCATGTTACTGTTGGACGAATCTCCCGCAGAAGCTCTTATTGTGCCGATCTCCGTGGCCGAGGAAGCCGTCGTCGATGCGGTCTATGTCATGCTGGTCAACGCCGCGCCGCTTCCGGCGAAAAAGAAAAAACAATCCCCGCCGCTCAAAACGCTGCGTATTGCGGATCCCCGATTCAAGAAAAAGGATTTTGCGGGAACGCAGGCTTTAGCCGCAGCCAACTATCTGGTTCGAGAACTCACGGCCCTGCCTCCTAATGAACTGACGCCCACGACCTATCGCGCTCGCTTGCAAACATTGGCCCGAGAGCAAAACTGGGGCTTTGAAGAGTTCGAGGTTCAGCAACTGGTAAAAATGGGGGCCGGTGCTTTTAGTGCCGTCGCGCAAGGCTCCTGTTATGAAGGGGCGGCCATCGTCCACCTGTCCTATCGTCCCTTGCACCCCTTGAAAAAATCGTCAAAACACATTGCGCTGGTGGGTAAAGGCATCTGTTTCGATACCGGCGGACATAACCTCAAATCCGCCAAATACATGTCTGGAATGCATGAGGACATGAATGGATCGGCGGTGGCCCTCGCGTTGATGCAGGTTATTTCCGACATGAAATTGCCTGTCGTGATCGACTGCTGGTTGGCGATTGCCCACAATCATTTGTCTCCCCATGCGTATAAGCAGGGCGATATTGTCACGGCCTTGGATGGCACGACCATTGAAGTTGTCCACACCGATGCTGAAGGCCGCATGGTGTTGGCCGATACGCTGGCGCTCGCCGCACGGCAAAAACCCGATTTGATCATCGATTTCGCCACGCTCACCGGAACCATGCAAGCCGCCTTGGGTAGCAGGCAGTCTGGCATTTTTGCCAGCAACGAAACCTTGGGGAGCTTGGCGGTTGCCGCAGGCGTTACGTCCGGTGAACGCGTCTGTCGTTTCCCGCTGGACGACGATTATGAAGTAGACCTCGAATCAAAAGTGGCCGACATCAAGCAATGCACGCTGGAAGGAGATGCCGATCATATTCTGGCGGCCCTGTTCCTCAAGCGGTTCACAAAAGATATTCCTTGGCTGCACATGGACCTATCCGCGTCGAATTGCAAAGGAGGCTTAGGTGCCGTCGCGAGTGATTTAACCGGGTTTGGTGTCGACTGGGGCATTGAATTTATCCAGCGGTGGCATGAAGTCCCAGACGCATAAACAACGCATCGTCTCGTGAGGCTTCTGCATTGTCGGTCGTTAGCAGTCGATCTCCGTAAAAAATCGAATTAGCACCCGCTAGGAAACACAGGGCTTGCACTTCGTCGGACAACGAGCCTCGTCCCGCAGACAACCGCACCCAACTCTTGGGCATACTGATGCGTGCGGCCGCAATGGTGCGGACAAACTCAAAGGGATCGAGTGGCGGTGAGTTTTCCATCGGTGTTCCTGCCATCGGAACCAGATGATTGATCGGCACGGATTCCGGTGGAGGCGTCATCTGCGCCAACTGTGCGATCAAACTCGCCCGCACCTGACGCGATTCCCCCATGCCCACGATACCGCCGCAACAAATCTTCATGCCGGCGGTACGCACTTTCAGCAACGTTTCCATGCGAGCTTCTTGCGAATGTGTGGTGACAACCTGTTCGTAAAATTCGGCACTGGTATCCAAGTTGTGGTTGTAGTAGTCCAATCCCGCTGCGGCCAGTTGTTCTGCCTGACCTTCTCCCAACAAGCCCAACGTGAGACAGGCTTCCATGTCCAGCATCTTGACCGCCCTGACCATCTCGATCACGTTATCGAGATCTCCTGCCTTAGGGCCCCGCCAGGCCGCGCCCATGCAAAAACGCGTAGCCCCCTTCTCCTTGGCCGAACGAGCCGCTACTTGGACTTCCGCCAAAGAGAGCAACCGCTCCCGTGCGATGCCCGTGTCATGTCGGGCAGACTGCGAGCAATACCCACAATCCTCCGAACATCCGCCCGTTTTGATGGATAACAATATCGAACGCTGAATCGCATTGGGATCAAAATGCGCCCGATGCACTGTTTGGGCACGAAACATCAAGTCAGCAAAGGGCAGCGCGAAGAGGGAGTCGATATCGGAAGCATTCATGGTGGCAAAGAATAATTTTGGTGATTCAGTAGTGGAAACGGCACTGCAAGACGATCAGCAATTTTCCATCAACACGATAAACCAGTCGATGTTCCTGTGTGATACGTCGAGACCAGCAGCCAGAAAATTCATGCTTCAACGGCTCTGGATGACCGATGCCTACAAAAGGTGGCTCTATGCGGTTTGTAGTGGGTGACATGCTATATCGCTGACATGACAGTCTCCCTCCCCTTCAAGGGGAGGACATTGTAAGTGTGCAGCCTATTTGGCACATGTTTGTATTCTACTTGGCACAGTGGAATGTGTGTTTTAGGGGGAATGGATGAGTAGTTCTTGCGAAACG
>JAUYFZ010000025.1 GCA_030689585.1 Rhodocyclaceae bacterium
TAACTACTCAGGTCGGTGTCAATCTCCCTCCCCTTCAAGGGGAGGGCTGGGGTGGGGATGGGGTTTTACGCGGAATTCTTCCCCCCATCCCCCTCCCGCCTCCCCCTTGAAGGGGGAGGAGAGCTGTGTTCCGACCGGACCTGAGTAGTTACTATCTAACGTTGTATTGAGTTTCAGACTTTGTAACAAAATTTATTTAATGGGAGATTATGCAATGAGCACCATTTACTGGACACAGATTGACGAAGCCCCTGCGCTGGCGACCTATTCTTTACTGCCCATCGTGCAGGCTTTTACCAAAGCGGCCGGGGTTAATGTCGAAACGAAAGATATTTCGCTGGCGGGGCGAATCATCGCCAATTTCCCAGAGAACCTGACTGACGCACAAAAAATCCCCGACAATCTGACCTGGTTGGGTGAGCTGACCTTGAAGCCTGAAGCCAACATCATCAAACTGCCGAATGTGAGTGCTTCCGTGCCGCAGTTGAAGGCCGCGATCAAGGAACTTCAATCGAAAGGTTTTAAGATTCCGGATTTTCCGGAAAACCCGCAGACCGATGCCGAGAAAGAACTGAAAGTACGCTTCGGCAAGGTGCTGGGTTCTGCGGTGAACCCCGTGCTGCGCGAAGGTAACTCCGACCGCCGTGCCGCGCTTTCGGTCAAGAATTTTGCCCGCAAGCACCCGCACAAGATGGTTCCATGGAGTGCTGATTCAAAGACTCGCGTGGCACACATGAGCGAGGGTGATTATTTCGGTAGTGAAAACTCAACCACGATGAGCGAGGCCGGTGCCGTTCGCATTGAATTCGTCGGCAACGATGGTGCTGTCAAGGTATTGAAAGACAAGATTTCTCTTAAGGCTGGCGAAGTCATTGACACGTCCACCATGAGCTGCCGGAAGTTGCGCGCCTTCTACGCAACGCAGATCGAAGCCGCGAAGCATGAAGATGTGCTGCTCTCTTTGCACCTCAAGGCCACCATGATGAAGATTTCCGACCCCATCTTTTTTGGTCATGCCGTGTCGGTGTTCTTCACCAATCTGCTCGACAAACATGCTGCAACTTTCAAGTCCTTGGGCGTTAATCTCAATAACGGTTTTGGTGACCTTCTCGCCAAGATCGCCACTCTGCCCGAAGCCGAGCGTGTCGCTATCGAAGCTGACATCCAGGCCGTTTATGTCGCCAATCCAGAACTGGCGATGGTTAACTCCGACAAGGGCATTACCAACCTGAACGTGCCATCGGACGTCATCATTGATGCCTCCATGCCGCCCGTGATCCGTGACGGTGGCAAGATGTGGGACCGCAACGGCAAGCCCAAAGATACGCTGGCGATGATTCCTGATCGCTCTTACGCCAACGTTTTCCAAGCAGTCATTGATGATTGCAAGAAGAACGGTGCATTGAATCCAGTCACCATGGGTTCAGTCCCTAACGTCGGTTTGATGGCGCAGAAGGCGGAAGAGTACGGTTCCCACGACAAGACTTTTGAAATGTCGGCAGATGGCATGGTGCGCGTCGTCGATGCTTCCGGCAAAACCATTCTGGAACAGAAAGTTGAAACGGGCGATGTCTTCCGTGCTTGCCAAACCAAGGACGCGCCGATTCAGGATTGGGTGAAGTTGGCCGTTACTCGCGCCCGTCTGTCCAACACACCGGCCATCTTCTGGCTGGATGAAAACCGCGCTCACGATGCTCAGATCATTGCCAAGGTTACAAAATACCTCAGGGATCACGACACATCGGGGCTGGATATCCGCACCATGAAACCGGCAGATGCTTGTTTGGTTTCTCTGGAGCGCATCCGCAAGGGACAGGACACCATTTCCGTCACCGGCAACGTACTGCGCGACTATTTGACCGACCTGTTCCCGATTCTGGAACTCAACACCAGTGCCAAGATGCTCTCCATTGTCCCGCTGATGAATGGCGGCGGCCTGTTCGAGACGGGGGCCGGTGGTTCCGCGCCTAAGCACGTGCAGCAATTCCAGGAAGAAGGCTATCTCCGTTGGGATTCACTGGGCGAGTTCTTGGCTTTAGGTGTATCGCTGGAACATCTGGCGCAGACCCAGAAGAACGCCAAGGCCCAAGTGCTGGCGGACGCGCTTGATGCCGCCAACGGTCAGATTCTCGATAACAACCGCTCTCCGGCACGCAAAGTCGGCGAATTGGATAACCGAGGCAGTCACTTCTATCTGGCGATGTATTGGGCACAAGCACTGGCGGCACAGACGAAGGATAAAGATTTGCAAGCCAAGTTCACTTCGATTGCCAAAACACTGACAGAAAACGAAGCGAAGATTCTGGGTGAGTTGACCGCAGCGCAGGGCAAGCCCGTCGATCTGGGTGGCTACTACGCGCCGGACTTTGCCAAAACTTCCGCTGCCATGCGACCTTCTGCGACGCTGAATGCCGCTATTGCCTCACTGGCGTAACGTGCGATTTAATCAAGCTCAAAAAGATGCTATAGCGAAATTTCTTGAAAATCTCGCAACCGCGAGTGCTGTTGGTGTCATTATCGGAGGACTTGTTGATCGTAAAGTCGGATGGGAGTCCGCTGTTATGTTGGCGGTAATTGGATTGTTTGCCTTGGTGTTATCGCTACGAATTCGTTCAGATAAAGGAGATGGAAATGGCCATTGAATCTTTGGTTGTTTTGGGTGCTATGGTATTAATAGTAGGCATTTTTTCAATTTATATGGTTAACCACAGCAAATAATTATTGAGGAATTTACAAATGCTTGAAACTTATCGTGCACATGTCGCCGAGCGCGCCGCGCTGGGTATCCCGCCCCTGCCGCTTACCGCTGCTCAGACGAAAGAACTCGTCGCGTTATTAAAAAATCCTCCAGCGGGGGAGGGTGATTTTCTCGTCGACCTCATTACTAATCGCGTTCCTGCGGGGGTCGATGATGCTGCCAAGGTTAAGGCTGAATTCCTGGCAAAGGTTGCCAAGGGCGAGGAACCTTGTCTTCTAATTTCCAAGGGCAGGGCGACAGAACTGCTCGGCACCATGTTGGGCGGTTTCAATGTCAAACCACTGATCGACCTTTTGACCAGTGCCGAATGCGCCGCGACGGCGGCCGCCGCGCTCAAAAACACCTTGCTGGTGTTTGATTATTTCAACGATGTCAAAGTACTGGCCGACAATGGGAATGCCCATGCCAAGGGTGTCATGCAATCCTGGGCCGATGCCGAGTGGTTCACGTCCCGCGCCGGTGTGCCGGAATCCCTGACGGTGACTGTATTCAAGGTAGGCGGTGAAACCAACACGGATGATCTTTCCCCCGCCCCCGATGCGTGGAGCCGTCCTGACATTCCTTTCCACGCACTGGCCCTGTTGAAGAACGCCCGTCCCGGAATTGAGCCGGATGAGCCGGGCAAAGTTGGTCCGATCAAGCTGCTTCAAACCTTGCGCGCCAAGGGCCATCTCGTCGCCTATGTCGGCGATGTGGTGGGCACGGGGTCTTCCCGCAAATCCGGTACCAATTCGGTACTCTGGTTTACGGGCGAAGACATTCCCTTTATCCCGAACAAACGCTTCGGTGGTGTCTGCTTGGGCAACAAGATTGCCCCGATCTTTTTCAACACCATGGAAGATGCCGGTGCGTTGCCGATTGAGTTAGATGTTTCCAAGATGGACATGGGCGACGTCGTCGAACTGCGTCCGCTAGAAGGCAAAGCACTCAAGAATGGCGAAGTTATTGCCGAGTTCAAGATGAAGTCGGACGTGATTTTTGATGAAGTGCAGGCCGGGGGGCGCATCAATTTGATCGTGGGTCGTGGGCTGACTGCTCGTGCACGGGAGTCTTTAGGCTTGGCACCTTCCACCTTGTTCCGTCAGCCGCAACAGCCGAAAGATACCGGCAAGGGCTACACGCTTGCGCAAAAAATTGTCGGTCGCGCCTGCGGTGTGGCGGGCGTTCGTCCGGGGGCGTATTGCGAACCGAAGATGACGACGGTCGGCTCTCAAGACACCACTGGCCCGATGACTCGCGACGAGATGAAAGACTTGGCCTGCTTAGGGTTCTCCGCCGATCTTGTCATGCAGTCCTTCTGCCATACAGCCGCTTATCCCAAGCCGGTGGATGTCAAGACCCATGCCACGTTGCCGAACTTCATGTCCAGTCGAGGCGGAGTGGCCCTGCGTCCAGGGGATGGTGTGATCCACTCGTGGATCAATCGCATGTGTCTGCCCGACACGGTGGGGACGGGGGGAGATTCCCATACCCGCTTGCCCTTAGGTATTTCTTTCCCCGCAGGGTCTGGTCTTGTGGCCTTCGCTGCCGCCACGGGCATGATGCCGCTGGATATGCCAGAATCCGTGCTCATTCGCTTCAAAGGCACGATGCAGCCGGGCATTACCCTGCGCGATCTCGTCAATGCCATTCCTTACGTCGCCATTCAACGTGGCTTACTGACGGTTGAGAAGAAGGGCAAGAAGAACATTTTTTCCGGCGCGATTTTGGAAATCGAAGGCTTGCCAGATCTCAATGTCGAACAGGCGTTTGAACTCGCTAATGCTTCCGCCGAGCGTTCCGCCGCTGCTTGCACCGTGCGTCTCAATCCGACTCCCGTGATCGAATTCACCCGTTCCAACGTGGCACTGCTCGAATGGATGATCGCCAGCGGTTATGAAGACCGGACAACGCTGGAACGTCGCGTTAACGCCATGAAAGCCTGGCTTGCCAACCCGACCCTGCTCGAACCCGATGCAGATGCCGAATACGCGGCTATCTTCGAGATCGATATCAGCGAGATCAAGGAGCCGATCCTCGCCTGCCCGAATGACCCGGACGATGTGAAGCTGCTCTCCCAAGTCGCCGGTGAGAAGATCGACGAAGTGTTCATCGGAAGTTGCATGACCAACATCGGCCACTTCCGCGCCGCAGGCAAGGTGCTCACCGGCAAAACAGACCTCTGCACGAAGCTGTGGATTGTGCCGCCCACCAAGATGGATGCCATGACTCTGCGCGACGAAGGTTATTACAGCATCTTCGGCAGTGCCGGAGCGCGGGTGGAAATCCCTGGGTGTTCGCTGTGCATGGGCAATCAGGCGCAGACCCGAAAAGGGGCGACCGCCATTTCTACCTCAACCCGCAATTTCCCGAATCGCTTGGGGATCGATACCCGCGTCTATCTCGGTTCTGCCGAGCTGTGTGCCGTCTGCGCCCTTCTGGGTCGCATCCCGACGCTCAGTGAATACATGGAGCATTCCAACGCCATTAGCCAGAAGGCCGACGACGTTTATCGCTACATGAAATTCGACGAGATTGACGCGTTCGTGGGTGCGTTCAAGAATGCTGCTTGACGATAGATAGTCAGTCGGCCATTTCGATCATTGACCTCGCCGCTTATCAATCTCGGCCAGTAACTACTCAGGTCCGGTCGGAACACAACTCTCCTCCCCCTTGAAGGGGGAGGCGAACACAGCTCTCCTCCCCCTTCAAGGGGGAGGCGGGGAGGGGGATGGGGGGAAGAATTCCGCGTAAAACCCCATCCCCACCCCAGCCCTCCCCTTGAAGGGGAGGGAGA
>JAUYFZ010000028.1 GCA_030689585.1 Rhodocyclaceae bacterium
CTGGGCTGGATTATCGTTACACCATCATCGATATGCACACGGTGGATTGTTGCGACTTGCTGGCACAAGAAGACAATCCGAATGCCCTGATATTGGCCGTGCTGTGCGACTTCAAGGGGCGGCCTGCTCACGAAGTGATACACTTCATCGTAGAACGGTTAAGAACAATTGCGGGTGAGAATACAACGCAGTTTCGTGAGCACATGCTGAAACTTGAAATTCTGTCACTCAACCGCGATTTGCAAAAGGTTATCAAGGAGGAAGAAGATATGTTAAGCGAAGTCCGTTATTCCCAATTACCTTCCTTCCATTTGGGCGTGGAACATGGGATGAAGCAGGGAATGCAGCAGGGAATGCAGCAGGGAATGCAGCAGGGCGAGGCTATCATGCTAGAGCGCCAAATGATGCGTCGTTTTGGTGCATTGGAGGGAGGCACGCAGACCCGCTTGAAGAATGCAACACGTGAGCAGATCGAACTCTGGGCGGAGAACGTACTGGATGCTCATTCAATCCAGGATGTATTTCGGAATCATTGAGGTAGTTTCTCAATCACTGTTGCCATGAACGTTATTTTGCCCCCCATGTACTCATGGATTCGATGTGCCTCTTGACACATTCAGCTTGCCGTTGCCTGTGGACCCTCTTCGATCATCGCTTTTATGAGGCGTAGAAGTCGCAAGACTCAGAGGCCCTGAAGGGGAAGGGTGCGAATATAATTCAAAAGATGAACGAAGACAGTAACAGTATTGGGTTGGTACACTCGAAACGTGCGCATTTCGATGCGCCGCTCCCCTTGGCATGCGGGGTTGATTTGACCACTTGGGACTTGGTCTTTGAAACCTATGGTGCGCTCAATGCCGCCTGCGACAACGCCATCCTGATCTGCCACGCCTTATCCGGCCATCACCATGTCGCCGGTTTCACCGATTCAGACCGTCCAGAAGAAACCTTGGGGTGGTGGGACAACATGATCGGCCCTGGCAAACCGATCGACACAAACCGGTTCTTTGTCGTGGGGGTCAATAACTTGGGAGGCTGTCACGGTTCCACCGGTCCGGCTTCCATCAACCCGGCCACTTCACGCCCCTGGGGAGCCGACTTCCCCGTCGTCACCGTAGAAGACTGGGTAGCAGCGCAGGCACGGTTAGCCGATTATCTGGGTATTCATGCTTGGGCAGCCGTGGTCGGCGGCAGTTTGGGCGGCATGCAAGCCTTGCAATGGACGATTCAATTCCCTAAGAGAGTGCGTCATAGCCTGGTCATTGCCGCCGCACCCAATCTGACGGCGGAAAACATCGCCTTCAACGATGTAGCCCGGCAGGCGATTCTGACCGATCCGGATTTTCATGGCGGTCATTTCTACGAAAAAGGAGTCCGTCCGGAAAGGGGCCTGCGGCTGGCCCGAATGCTGGGGCACATTACCTATCTTTCGGACGACCAGATGGCCGAGCGTTTCGGTCGCAGAAAACGGCCCGGCGCAGGCTCCTACGGTTTTGACGTGGAATTTGAAATCGAATCCTACCTTCACTATCAAGGTGATAAATTCGCGGGTTTCTTCGATGCCAACACCTATCTGTTGATGACGCGGGCACTGGATTATTTCGACCCTGCCCTGACCGAAAATGGCCATCTCGCCGTTGCATTGAAGCGTGCGGAGGCGAATTTTTTGGTGGTTTCCTTCACCACCGACTGGCGATTCTCCTCGGCGCGAGCGAGGGAAATCGTCAATGCCTTGGTGCACAACGGACAAAACGTATCCCACGTCGAAATCACCAGCCGACACGGCCATGATTCCTTCCTGATGCAGGATGCGCATTACCACGCCATCGTCCGCGCTTACCTTGGAAATATCTCCTCATGAACAGACCCGATTTCGATGTCATCGCCGGATGGGTGCAACCGGGTGAGCGGGTGCTCGATCTGGGCTGTGGCGACGGCACGCTGTTGGCGCGGCTGATCGAAACCCGTGGCGTGCGCGGTTGGGGCATCGAAATTGACGACACGAAAGTATTGGCCGCTATCGGTCGAGGCATCAATGTCATTCAGGGGGATTTGGAAGGCGGTCTGGCGGGGTTTGAGGATGGGGCATTCCAGCACGTCATCCTCTCCCAGACGTTGCAAGCCATGAAGAATATCGAAACGATCGTGTCTGAAATACTGCGTGTGGGCCGTGAAGCGGTGGTGAGCTTCCCCAACTTCGGCTACTGGAAGCATCGCATGGACATCATGGACGGCCACATGCCCGTGTCCGACCGTTTGCCCTATGCGTGGTATGACACCCCCAACATTCACCTATGCACCATCGCCGACTTCGATCAGTTCTGTGCGGATCGCCACATCACCCTGCGGGAACGCAAGGTATTTGACGAAAGCACCGGACGAGAAATCACCGAAGAACACAATTTTCTTGGCAGTCTGGCCGTCTACAGGATTACCCGCCTATGAACTCACTCCTGCACCACCTCATTATCCCCGTCACCCCCTACGCGCAAAACTGCACCTTGCTCTGGTGCGACGACACCAAGGAAGCCGCCATCGTTGATCCCGGGGGCGATCTTGACCTGATCCTGGCGGCCATCACCAAGCGGGGGGTGCATGTCACCAAGTTGTTGATTACACACGGCCACATCGACCACGCGGGCGGGGCGGCTGATCTGGCGTCGAGACTTTCCGTGCCCATCGAAGGCCCCCAGCGCGAGGATGCCTTCTGGCTGGATCAACTGTCAGAAGAGGCCACACGATTCGATTTTTCCCACGCCAGAGCCTTTGTGCCGGAGCGATGGTTATCCGATCAAGACCAGGTAACTTTTGGCAAGGTCACGCTCGACGTACTGCACACCCCCGGTCACACGCCCGGCCATGTTTGCTACTTTCACGCGCCGTCAAAACTGGCTCTTGTCGGCGACGTGTTGTTTGCCGGTAATATCGGAAGAACCGATTTTCCACGTGGAAACTATGACGCACTGATTCATTCCATCCGAATGAAACTCTGGCCGTTAGGCGATGACGTTACCTTCATTTCCGGCCACGGGCCGAATTCAACGTTCGGCAAGGAACGCCGAACCAATCCTTTTGTGGGAGATAACGCCACATGAAACTTAAAACTATTGCCATCGCATTCGCTGCCTTGCTGCTTCTGCTGACGATGGCCGTCGTCGCAACCACCCTTCTATTTGATTCCGACACCCTCAAAACCAAAGCCATCCTCGCCGCCAAGGAAAAGGCGCAACTCGACCTCGTCATCGACGGGCCGTTAGGCTTGTCCTTTTTGCCCACGCCCGGGCTGCGGATTGAAAAAGCCACGGTATCCGAAAAAGGTCAGCGGCTTCTCTCCCTCGAATCCGCCCGTGTTTCGGTAGCCCTCCTTCCCTTTCTTCTCCGACGTGAAATAGATTTCAGTGTCGATATTGGAAAACTTGATCTGGCCGGATTACCCGTCTCAAAAAAACAGCCGCCCCCCTCCGCTGACTCCGCGTTACAGCCACTGAATGTGCACGGGGCCCTCACCATCGGCTCCCTGAAAATCGCCAAATTCTCGGCCAACGACTTCAAAATTCGAGTCGATCTGACGACTCAAGGAGGCACACCTGCTGCGATGAAAAAAACACTGTCCGGCACGGCTTCCATCCGACTCAAAGATGGGGCGATGCAAGGCATCAACCTAGCGCAATCACTTCGCCAGTGGAAATCATTTTTGCCCGGACAGAATGCTGCCCCTGGCAACGCGCCCAATAAGACTGATTTCTCCGATCTGTCGGCCAGTTTCCGAATCACGAAAGGCGTCGTCCATAACGAAGACCTGACCGCCTCCGCCCCCTTCCTGCGTTTATCCGGTAGCGGTGTCATCGACCTTAGCGCGGAACGGCTCGACTATCTCCTGAAAGCCCGTCTCGTGCCAACGACAGAAGGACAAGGGAACACCTCGAATGATCCCAAATCAGGCATCACCGTCCCCGTCCGACTGATGGGCACCTTTACGGCTCCCGACTGGAAAATAGAATTCCCGAACCTGCTTCCCGACACAGCCGACCTCAAGGCAGCCATCACAGAGAAAGCCCTGACCGCACAGGTCAAGGACAAGCTAATGGGAAAGCTATTAGGACGATAAGCGGCGCATCATGAGAATTCTCGGCTCTATGCGGTTTGTAGTGGGTAATCGAAGCGGCTGTTGCGGCCTCCCTCCCCTTGAAGGGGATGGAGACGGCTCTATGCGGTTTGTAGTGGGTGACATGCCATATCGCTGACATGACAGTCTCCCTCCCCTTCAAGGGGAGG
>JAUYFZ010000033.1 GCA_030689585.1 Rhodocyclaceae bacterium
CAGTTTGTAGAAGAAAATAAAACCCAGTATCCAAATCGCTTCGCGTATCCCCGCCCGGTCGATAAATTCTCGAAAGGGTTCGACCACCGCCTCACGCAATGTCCGGGGCAATCGGCCCACTAACGCAGGCTCACGGATGAGAAGCGTCATGGCCATGCCGGGCAGCATGAAAAGGGAAGTAATGGCGAAAACCTGACCCCAGGGCAATAAGTCCGCCAGAATCAGGGAAAGCGAACCCGGCACCAACCCTGCGATACGGTAAGCATTCACATGCACGGAATTGCCCAGGCCCAGTTCGACATCCGGTAACAACTCGCGCCGATAGGCATCCAGCACAATGTCTTGTGTCGCGGAAACAAAGGCCAACAGCACCGCCAGGGCCGCGATGGTCGACAAATCGGTTTGTGGCGAAAACAGACCCAAGGAAGCAATGGAAGCCAGCAACCCTATTTGGGTTACAAAAATCCAGCCACGCCGTCGTCCCAACCAAGGCAATGCGTAGCGATCCAGAAAGGGCGACCAGAGAAATTTCCACGTGTAGGGAAACTGGATCAGCGCGAATAACCCGATGGCCTTGAGGCTGATTCCTTCCGTTCGCAACCACGCCGGCAACAGGTTCAACAACAAATAGAGCGGCAATCCGGAAGAAAAACCGGTGAACACGCAGATCAACATTCTGCGGGTGAGCAGGGGGGCTAGGAGCATTCCATTACCCATAAGTCGAAATAATCATATAGATCAATGCAATGCGCCACAGCCCCAATCCCCTCCCCTTCAAGGGGAGGGTTAGGGTGGGGATGGGGTAAGAGTTGCACGACATTTGTAACTGATTGAATTTACTTGAATCACACTTTCCCCATCCCCCTCCCAGCCTCCCCCTTGAAGGGGGAGGAGCTTCTGCCATCGACTTATGGGTAATGGAATGGGCAGTAGGCCATTATTTCTACGCAGCAGGAATCGTCATCGTTTTTTGAAGCGCGCTCACTGCGCGATGCACCTTGGGGGCCCCTTCTGTGCGAATTTGCCATAGATCGTAGGCCGCCTGTTGTGCAACCCACAGGTCAGCACGCCCCCCGTTTTCTATTCCTAACCAACCTTCTAGCCGCAAAGCCATTTCAGGTGAAATAGCTGCGCGACAATTAACGACGCGAGAAAATGCAGCACGACTCACGCCCAACTGTGCAGCCGCATCGGTTAGTGTCAGTCCCAATACAGGCAACACGTCTTCTCGCAACGTTTCACCAGGATGTGGCGGGTTATGAATTCTCGTCATGTTCGTCTACTCCTCAGCTTCTAGTGGTCATCCTGATAATTAACCAACACTGCATCTGCTCCATCAAAAGAAAAAGTCATGCGCCAATTTCCATTCACCCAAATCGACCCATATCCATCCGAAAGCCGGTGCAACTTCCATCCCGGCCTGTTCATATCTTCCAAGCATGTAGCAAGGTCTAGCTGTGTCAACTGCCGCTTCAGACGCGGCGCATGATGAGGTTGAATACCCACTTTGCTACTCGTCTCGAAAAAGATTTGCAGACCCTTGTGTCGAAATGTTTTAATCATTTCGCGAAAGTGTATAGCGTAGCGTGACGAGCGTCAATTTAACCTCTGCTCGGTGTGTCACTAAATCAAGGGTAGACCGCGTAAAATAGCCGCATGTTATTTCAACGCACCCTCAAATCTGTCATTCGCGCCACTGGCGTGGGGCTTCATTCCGGGGTCAAGGTTACGCTTGTCTTGCGTCCGGCCCAGCCTGATACGGGGGTCTGTTTTCATCGGGTTGACCTTGATCCACCGGTAGATCTGCCGGTAGACCCTTTTATGGTGGGGGATACCCGCATGGCCTCCTGCCTGGAAAAAGCAGGGGTCAAGCTGGGTACGGTCGAACACCTGATGTCCGCCTTGGCCGGATTGGGGATCGACAATATCCACATCGACGTGGATGCGGCTGAATTACCCATCATGGACGGCTCTGCGGCCCCGTTTGTTTATCTGTTGCAATCCGCCGGCATCGAGGAACAAAGGTCACTGAAGAAATTTCTCCGGCTTAAGGAAGTCGTCGAAGTCAGGGAAGGTGACAAATGGGCACGCCTGTCACCCTATGAAGGATTTAGCCTCGACTTCTCCATCCAGTTCAATCATCCGGCTGTGCATCAATCCGGCACCCACGTCAAAATCGATTTCGCTCGGGATTCCTACGTTCGCGATGTGGCACGCGCCCGTACTTTCGGCTTCACGCAGGATGTTGAGGCCTTGCGTGCAGAAGGATTGGCCTTGGGCGGAAGCCTCGACAATGCCATCGTCATGGACGAATACCGAGTGCTCAATGTGGAAGGACTGCGTGTGCCCGATGAGTTTGTGCGCCATAAAGTGCTTGACGCCATCGGTGATCTCTATCTGGTGGGACACCCCCTGCTCGCCGCTTTTTCCGCCCATAAGTCCGGTCATGCCCTGAATAACCGCCTGCTGCGAGAGCTTTTGGCTACCACAACCGCTTGGGAATGGGCCAGTTTTGAAGAAACGCCTCCAACCACGGTAGCCAAGCTCTATCCCGCACTCATTCCGGCCCTTATCGGGTGAACCGGATCAACGCCTCTCGCAACGGGGAATCCGTCGGCAGGTTGTTGGCGAACAGAGCAAGGTTTTGCCTACGCTCATCCGTCATCGTGGCGTGTGCCAAAGGCAATGAACCGGGTCGCCGACTCGTCCACGAAGCGGGACGGGGTTGCACACGCGCCTCGATTCCGGTAACCTCCGCCGCCACGGTACGAAAGGTCTCTACAAGGGTAGGGGCAATTTGCTTCAGTTTTGCAGCAACGGCCCCGTTGGCAGCGTGAATAATGACTTTTCCAAGTTTGAAATTTACAACATTCGCACAATGAGCTAACGGCGTAGCTGACTGGAATGCCCGCTGGAAACGGGATAGCCGCTTCGCATGGGTCGCATATCGTGCGAGTCCGGCATCGGATTCAAGGCAGTCGCCTAGGCTTCTGGGCAAGATGGGGCTCCCGTCACAGGGGGTGGCAGATTAAAGTTAAAAGGATTATTGCTAGGCATGCATATCATTCTCGTCTCCGACCGGATGACCACAGCGAAGACGCTTACGATTACCGCTCGTCATTTGACACTGGCCGTCGTGGCTTTGTCGGTGCTGATTATCAGCCTTTCTTCCTTGTTTTCCTATCTCACCGTGCAACATGCGTCAGAAATCAAGCTCCCTTTCCTACAAAGTCTGCTCCGTTCCGTCAATGCCGAAGAAGCTCAAAAGAATAAGGAATTTGTGCGTGAAAATTTGACCACCATGGCCGTCAAGCTCGGTCAAGTTCAAGCGCAGGTCATGCGTCTGGATTCCATGGGGGAACGATTGTCCGCCTTGGCTGGCATCAAACCGCAAGAACTTAAATTGCAAAACACTCAACCCCCTCCCTCCAAAGATGGGCGCGGGGGCCCCTTGGTCACCGCCGTTACGATGACCCCCGAAGAGTTACAGCGCGCCATTGACATACTGGCCCATCAGGTGGAGTCCAAAAACGATGCGCTGACCCTTTTGGAAACACGAATGCTCGATGAACGAATTCGCAAAAGTCTGCTGCCTTCTACGTTACCCGTAAATGCCAATTGGAATTCTTCTGGCTTTGGTTGGCGAATCGACCCTTTCACGGGTCAATCCGCCCTTCATGAAGGAATTGATTTCGTTGCCGAAACAGGTACGCCTATCCGTGCTGCCGCTTCCGGCGTGGTGGTGACGGTCGAATCTCATCACTCCTATGGCCTGATGCTCGAAATAGACCACGGTAACGATCTGTCTACCCGCTATGCCCACGCCTCCACCATCGCGGTGAAGGAAGGGGCGGTCGTTAAACGTGGACAGGTCATCGCCATGGTGGGCAATACCGGGCGATCCACGGGGTCGCATCTTCATTTTGAGGTGCGCATCAAAGGCATTGCTCAAAATCCAAACCGCTTCTTGCAGAAAGCTCAGGCAAGCGATATGAAACTTTCGCGCAGACGAGGTAGTTAAATTTCCATGATTTCCGGTTTCTTGAAAAAAGTATTTGGCAGCCGCAACGATCGGCTGCTCCGGCAGATGCATTCTGTCGTCGTTCGCATCAACGCACTGGAAGATGAATTCTCCCGCCTGACGAACGAGAACCTCACCGCCAAAACGGCTGACTTTCGCTTGCGTCTGGCCAATGGGGAACCGCTTGACAACCTGCTTCCCGAAACCTTTGCCGTCGTACGCGAAGCAGGCAAGCGTGTGCTCAACATGCGGCATTTCGATGTTCAACTCATCGGCGGCATGGTCTTGCACAACAACAAGATTGCGGAAATGCGCACCGGCGAAGGCAAAACTCTAGTCGCTACGCTTCCCTGTTATTTGAACGCACTCTCCGGCCAAGGTGTGCATGTCATCACGGTCAACGACTATCTGGCCAAACGCGATGCCGAATGGATGGGACAACTGCACCGTTTTCTCGGTTTGTCCGTCGGCTGCAATCTTTCCCAGATGTCGCACGACGAAAAGCAGGGTGCCTATGCGTCCGACATCACCTACGGCACGAACAATGAATTCGGCTTTGACTATCTGCGCGACAACATGGTCTATGCCTCCGGTGACCGCGTGCAACGTGCGCTCAATTACGCCATTGTCGATGAGGTGGATTCCATCCTGATCGACGAAGCACGCACCCCCCTCATCATCTCCGGTCAGGCTGAAGATCACACCGACCTTTATGTGAAGATGAATGCCGTGCCGCCCTTGCTAACCTTGGGCATTGCGGCCAAAACACAGGAAGACACGGACACGGGCGACTATACGGTCGACCTCAAATCCCATCAGGTCTTGCTCACGGAAGAAGGGCACGAAAAAGCAGAGGAGATATTGTCGCGCCTAGGGCTTCTGCCCGAAGGAGCCAGCCTTTATGAGCCGGCCAACATCCTGCTCATGCACCACCTGTATGCGGCCCTGCGTGCGCACAATCTTTACCATCGCGATCAGCAGTATGTGGTGCAACAGGGAGATCATGGGCCGGAGGTTGTCATCGTCGACGAATTCACGGGTCGCTTGATGTCCGGTCGTCGCTGGTCCGATGGTCTGCATCAGGCCGTGGAAGCCAAAGAAGGCGTGGCGATACAAAACGAAAACCAGACACTGGCATCGATCACCTTCCAGAACTATTTCCGCATGTATGGAAAACTCTCCGGCATGACCGGCACGGCAGATACGGAAGCGTATGAATTCCATCAGATTTACAGCCTGGAAACCGTGGTCATTCCCACCAATGCGCCGATGGTACGCAAAGACGCGAATGATCAAATCTATCGCACCGCGCCTGAGAAATATAAGGCAATCCTGGCCGACATCCGCGATTGTCATACCCGTGGGCAACCCGTCTTGGTGGGCACGACCTCCATCGAAAATTCCGAATTACTGTCGGACCTTTTGAACAAGGAACAACTCCCCCATCAGGTCTTGAACGCAAAACAACACGCGAAAGAAGCGGAAATCATCGTCCAGGCCGGTCGTCCCGGCATGGTGACGATTGCGACCAACATGGCCGGACGCGGCACCGATATCGTGTTGGGGGGCAATGTAGAACGACAAATCGTGCTGATGCGAGCGGTTGAAAACATGGAGGCGGCAGCGCGTGACCAGAAAATCGCCACCCTGCGCACCGAATGGCAAGGGCTGCACGATCAGGTTATCCGCGCAGGGGGGCTGCATATCATCGGCTCCGAACGACACGAATCGCGTCGCATCGACAACCAGTTACGAGGCCGTTCCGGTCGTCAGGGCGATGCGGGGTCTTCTCGCTTTTATCTGTCGCTGGAAGATCCTCTGCTCAAAATATTTGCCGGAGAGCGTTTGAACAGCATCATGGTACGGCTCAAGATGCCCGAAGATGAAGCCATCGAGCATCCGTTGGTTTCGCGCTCCCTAGAATCCGCCCAACGCAAGGTTGAACAGCGCAACTTTGATATTCGCAAACAACTGCTTGAATACGATGATGTCGCCAACGATCAGCGCAAAGTCATCTACCAGCAACGAAACGAACTGCTCGATGCCGAAGACATCTCCGACACCATCACGGCCATGCGCCAAGGCTTTGTACGTAACATTTTCCGACTTCATGTCCCGGAAAACAGTGTCGAAGAACAGTGGGATATTCAGGGGCTGGAAGCCAATCTGTCCGGTGAGTTGCAGATCAAGACCCCCATCGGCGACTGGTTGAAGGCGGACCCCGAACTCTCTGATAACGATCTGGAAAGCCGCCTTCTCGACGCCACCGACACCGCCTACGCCGCCAAGATAGCGCAAGTGGATGCGATAGCTTGGGCTGGATTCGAATGCAATGTCATGCTTCAGAACTTAGACACGCACTGGCGCGAACACTTGGCCGCCCTCGATCATCTGCGTCAGGGGATCCATTTGCGCGGGTATGCCCAGAAAAATCCGAAGCAGGAATACAAACGAGAAGCCTTCGAACTCTTTGAAAGCTTATTACACGCGGTCAGCACCGAAGTGACGCGCTTGTTGATGACCGTTGAAATTCGCTCGCAAGAACAGATTGACGCCGTGCCCCAACCCCATGCTCAAGTCGAAAACGTTCAATACCATCACGCGAACTACGATGAGGTGTTAGGTCACGCGGAAGCGGAAAAAAAACCTGCGCAACCCATTCAACGTTCTCTACCCAAAGTAGGACGTAATGATCCTTGCCCCTGCGGTTCTGGAAAAAAATACAAACATTGTCACGGAAAGTTGAGTTGAGACCTCTGCGCACCCTGGTCGACGAAGGCAAAACGGTCGTTATTCTCGACCAGACAAAGTTACCGCATGAAACCGCTTTCGTCGTCCTGCGCACACTCACGGAAGCGGCCCACGCCATTCGCGTCATGCAGGTACGCGGTGCTCCGCTCATCGGAGCCACCGCCGCTTACGGTGTCGCCCTAGGACTCACGGGGGGAGCCGCCGCCGCCACCGCCCTCCCCCTTGAAACCATCCTCGCCACCCTCTCGGCCACCCGCCCCACTGCCGTCAATCTCCACTGGGCGTTAGACCGCATGAAGCGCGTGTTGTCGCTGCTCCCCCTCGATCAACAGGAAAAGGCCGCCTGGCTGGAAGCCCACGCCATTGCCCGTGAAGACGAAGCCGCCAACGAGGCCATCGGTCATCATGGATTGCCTTTGTTGCAAGCCCTCCACACTTCCCTCGCCCACCGAGGGAGAGGGGCTGGGAGAGAGGGTGTCAACATCATGACGCACTGCAATGCGGGCTGGTTAGCCACCGTCGCCCATGGAACCGCCATTTCCCCGATCTATGCCGCGCACGCCGCCGGAATCCCGCTCCATGTCTGGGTCTCGGAAACTCGCCCCCGCAACCAAGGACACCTGACCGCCTGGGAACTCGATCAAGCCGGCATTCCTCACACGTTGATGGCCGACAATGCGGCAGGACTATTGATGATGCAAGGCAAGGTCGATTGCGTCATTGTCGGTGCAGACAGAATCGCCGCCAATGGCGACACCGCCAACAAGATCGGCACCTACCTCAAAGCTCTCGCCGCCCATGCCCACGGCATTCCCTTTTACGTTGCAGCCCCTATGTCCACCATCGACTTCGCCTGCCCGGATGGAACACACATCCCCATCGAAGAACGCGCCAAGGAAGAGTTGGATGCTAGAGTCCACGTGCGCGTAGCCAATCCCGCCTTCGATGTCACTCCTGCCAGCCTGATCACAGGCATCATCACGGAACGGGGCGTGACAGCGTCTGGTGAGTTGCGTTGCAAAGTCGTTTAACCCATTCCATTACCCATAAGTCGAAATAACTATATAGATCAATGCAATGCGCCACAGCCCCAATCCCCTCCCCTTCAAGGGGAGGGTTGTACCAAGTCCCCTCCCCTTCAAGGGGAGGGTTGTACAAAGTTCCCTCCCCTTCAAGGGGAGGGTTAGGGTGGGGATGGGGTAA
>JAUYFZ010000035.1 GCA_030689585.1 Rhodocyclaceae bacterium
CGGTTTGTATGTCTTGCCACGACTTATTGAGAAGCTACCATGAAACTCTTTAGAAAACTCTTCGGAGGAGAGGCTGCACCCGTTGGGTGTGCCCATGAAATCTCTCCGATCATCCTCGAAACTAGGCAACTCCTAGAAACCTGCGCCCAGAAAACGCAGGAGCAACTCACGGAAATTCGGGGAGAACTTGAAGGAACCCGCTTGCAACTGTCTTCCGCCATTGATGGACTAACCACCAGTTTTCAGAGCATGGGCGTGTTGACGACAGAGCAACGTGAAACAGCCATGTCCGTGATCGCAGGGGATTCTGAGGATGGGGCACTCTCTTTTGACGATTTTGTCACCAATACCTCCACCGTCATGACCAAGGTTGTCGACAATGTCATCGGAAACAGCAAGCTGGGCATGGAATTGGTGGAACTGACCGATGGCATCAGCGATCACACCCGAAGCGTCCAGAACATCCTCTCCGAGATTGGGTCCATTGCCAAACAGACCAACCTGTTAGCCCTCAATGCGGCGATCGAAGCGGCCAGAGCCGGTGAAGCCGGACGAGGATTCGCCGTCGTGGCCGACGAAGTGCGCGACCTATCTGCTCGAACGACTCAATTCAGTCAGCAAATCAACACGTTGATGCAGAGCATGCGGGAATCCGTCCACAAAACAGAAGAAGCCATCCGCCACATGGCGAGCCAAGACATGTCGTTCGCTTTCGAATCCAAGCAACGCGTCAACGACATCATCAGTGCCATGCAAGCGCAAAATATGACCCGCGTTCTGGCCATTGGCAAGCTGGTCAATGGGTCTACCGCCGTAGAAACTCAGGTGAATCGCGCCATAACCGCGTTACAGTTTCAAGATGGTGTTTCGCAATCGGTGGATCGTGCCTTGAATCGCATCACGGTACTGAATAGTGTGGCCATGCAACTGGGGGAATTAGAAGTCTCCTTGCGTAATAAAACAGAAAATAGTGCTTCCGTAGTGGTAACCTTGCGCCATGGAATAGAGAAAATTGTAGCGACTATCGATGCAGCACCTTCGGTCGGTTTGCAGCAACCGCAGACAGATCGTGGGGGGATTGAACTTTTTTAGGAGAAGGTGTTATGGCAAAAAGCATTCTTACAGTCGACGATTCTGCTTCCATCCGTCAAATGGTGGCATTTACTCTGAAAAGCTCCGGCTATGAGGTAACCGATGCAACAGATGGCATGGATGGTCTCGATAAGGCGAAGGGGAAATCCTTCAACCTGATCTTGACCGACCAGAATATGCCGCGCATGGATGGGCTGACGCTCATCAAAAATTTACGTGCGCTCCCCCAGTACAAGACGACCCCCATCCTGATGCTGACCACGGAGTCTTCAGATACCATGAAGACTCAGGGACGCGAGGCCGGTGCAACAGGCTGGCTCGTCAAGCCCTTCGATCCTCAAAAACTGATCGAAGTTGTCAAAAAAGTCATTGGCTAATTTCTGCGGGAGGGAACCATGTCCATTGACATGACCCAGTTTTACCAAGTCTTCTTTGAAGAGGCGGGTGAACATTTGGCGAGCATGGAGACCCTGCTTTTAGGGCTTGATCTCGATTCGCCGGATGTTGAGCAGCTCAATGCTATTTTTCGGGCGGCCCATTCGATTAAGGGCTCGGCGGGCACGTTTGGGTTTACAGACCTGACCGAGGTCACGCACATTCTGGAAAACCTGCTCGATCGCATCCGTAAAGGCGAGTTGGCCATCCGTGAAGAAATGATCGATGCCTTCCTAGATGCGGGCGACGTTCTGAAAGATTTGGTGGCTGCGCACAAGGGAGAAGGGGAGGCCGATCCGGCTACCGTAGCGGCCACCTGTGCGCGACTCAAGGAATTGACGGCTTCTACGACACCGGTGGTCGTAGCCCCCCCCCCCATCCCCCTCCCAACCTCCCCCTTGAAGGGGGAGGAGACTTGGCTCCCTCCCCTTCAAGGGGAGGGCAGGGGAGGGGATGGGGTTGCATCTCACGCGACTGGCTTCGATCTTCGATTCCTGCTGGAAGGTTCCCCATCGGAAACAGAAGAAGCTGTTACCAATTTACTGTCCGAGCTCTCCGATCTGGGCACGGTGCACATCGTTGCCCGTCCCACAGAGGCGGAACAACCTTGGCATCTGGCACTCCATGGAGCATCGGATGAACAGGTCATTCGAGATGTGCTTGAATTTATCGTACGCAGTGACAGCATTCGTATCGCCCCCTTAGGGAAATCGCCTACGAATGCCGCCGAGGGTGCCTATGGATTTTTTGGAACGGAAGCCGCAGAGCCCCCTCTACAAGAGGCCGGTTTCGGACTTTTCGCCGAGGAAGCCCTCCCGACGGCTACGCCCGCCGTAACCCAGGACAACGGCTATGGTTTCTTTGACGAGCCACCGTCTCCCGTGTCGATACCCGCCACCGTCAAGAATGAATCCTACGGCTTCTTCGAGCCTCAAGCATCCCCGCCGCCCCCCACCGCGTCCTCTCCTACCAAAACAGAAGAAGGCTACGGATTTTTTGGTGATCCTCCCTCCCCCTCAGTTCCTGTCGCGGTCGCTGAAGTTCTCGCCCCAGTCCCCGCGCCCATCGCCCCACCCGCCCCGACGGCTCTCCAGTCCCTGCCGGTCTCTCCTCCCCCCGCTGCCTCGGATCGTCGCAACAAGTCGCGTGCCGAACCGGCTGAAACCACCATTCGTGTCGATGTCGACAAAGTAGATCAACTCATCAACCTGATTGGCGAACTGGTCATTACCCAGGCCATGCTGATCCAGTCAGCAGAGCAGGTCGATCCTGTCGCCTTCGAACGACTGCACAACGGGTTATCTCAACTGGAGCGCAACTCCCGCGATCTTCAGGAATCCGTCATGTCGATTCGCATGATGCCGGTTTCCGTCGTGTTTTCACGCTTCCCCCGCGTCGTGCGCGATCTTTCCCAGAAACTCGGCAAACAAGTCGAACTGAAAATGATCGGTGGCGACACCGAAATGGACAAGAGTTTGATCGAACGCATCGCCGATCCCCTCACTCACCTGATTCGCAACAGTCTTGACCACGGTCTGGAAATGCCGGAAGTCCGAGCCGCCAAAGGCAAGCAGCCTATGGGGACGATCACGCTCAAGGCCTACCACCAAAGCGGCAACATCGTCATTGAAGTAGGCGATGACGGAGCGGGACTTCCCCGTCAAAAAATCCTCTCGAAAGCGAAGGAACGTGGATTTCCTGTCAGCGACCAGATGCCCGATGCAGAGGTCTGGATGCTTATTTTCGAAGCCGGTTTTTCCACCGCCGATCAAGTCACGGAAGTGTCGGGTCGCGGTGTCGGTATGGATGTGGTCAAACGAAACATCACCGCCATGGGAGGACGGGTCGAAATCGAATCCATGGTGGGCGTAGGCACTCGCATGACCGTTCGCCTCCCACTCACCCTCGCCATTCTGGACGGCATGTCGGTCGCTTGCGGGGCAGAAACCTACATCATTCCACTGGGTTACGTCTTGGAATCGGTGCAAGTGGAACCTGGCATGATTAAGAGTGTTTCCGGGGTCGAACGATTGTTGCGTATGCGGGATGAGTATCTACCCATTGTGGTGTTATCCGATCTCTTCGGCATTTCCGGTGCGGCGACCGCCTTTGACTTGGGCATCATGATCATTCTGGAGTCAGGAGGAAGCAAAATTGCCCTCTTCGTGGATGCCATGATCGGACAACACCAGGTCGTCATCAAGAGCCTGGAAACCAATTACAGAAAAGTATCCGGCGTTTCGGGAGCCACCATCATGGGCGACGGCCATGTCGCCCTGATCCTTGATGTAGCCACCTTAATCGGCATGGCCAAATCCCTCACCCATTCTGCTGCTGTCTGATTGGAGAAACACTATGAATCTTGAAACCACCCACGTTGCCCGCCCCTCCACTGACGACGAAGGTAGCTTCTCGCAGGAATACCTAACCTTCACCTTGGGTGCAGAGGAATACGCCATCGACATTCTCAAAGTTCAGGAGATTCGTGGCTATGAGCAACCCACCGCGATTGCCAACGCGCCGGCTTTCATCAAGGGGGTCATCAACCTGCGCGGAACCATTGTGCCGATTGTTGATATGCGTCTTAAATTTGGGGTCGGTACCGCGGACTACACCTCCTTTACCGTCGTCATCATTCTCAACATCGGCGCTCGCGTCGTAGGGATGGTCGTGGATGGGGTTTCCGATGTGACGGCCTTACGTAACGATCAAGTCCGCCCTGCCCCCGAATTCGCCGCCACGGTTGATACTCGTTACATTCACGGATTAGGTACGCTCAACGAACGCATGTTGATCGTGGTGGACATCGAACGACTGATGCTCTCCTCCGAAATGGCCTTGATGGACGATACCCAACACGCATAACTGCACAGGACAAACCCATGAACCTTCTCAACAAACTTCGTTTAAAGCACCGTCTCATCCTGATGGTGCTAATCCCGTTGATCGGCATGATCTGGGTCTCCGGCTGGAATACCGCCGAAAAAGTTCTCCTGTCCAACGAGATGGAGAAACTACAAGGTTTGGTGGTCATCACCACAAAAACCGCCGCACTGGCGCACGAACTACAAAAAGAACGCGGCATGAGTGCGGGGTTCATTGGTAGCCAGGGTGCCAATTTCGCCGATACTCTGCCCAAGCAGCGCGGAACCTCTGACGAACAACGCAAAGCACTCACGAATGCCCTCTCGGAATTCGATGCAGCCGCCTTCGGCACACAACTGGCCAACCGCATCACTCAAGTCAAACAACTGCTCGATGGGCTGGCTGGAAAACGACAAGCCATTTCCAGCCTTTCCATTCCGGCCCCCGAAGCTATCGGCTACTACACGGGCACCATCGCAGCCCTCCTAGCTATCTCCGGAGACCTTCCCGCCTTATCCAGTGACAAGGATATTGCACGCTTGGCGTCCACCTATGGCGCACTCCTGCAAACCAAAGAACGCGCCGGTATCGAACGTGCCACCCTTTCCAACGTATTCGGTGCGGACAAATTCACGCCTGAAATGCTAGTGCGCTTCGTTCGCAACGCGGCAGAACAAGACACTTGGTGGGTGATTTTTGGACAATACGCGACAGAAGATCACGCGAAGTTCGCCGCCGACACGATCAAAGGGCCCGCAGTCGACGAAGTGATCGCCACGAAAAAAACAGCCCTCGCCAAGATGAATGAGCCGTCGCTTTCCATAGATGCCAAACAATGGTTCCAAGCCTCCACTGCTCGCATCGACCTGATGAAAACCGTAGAAGATCGCCTGGCGAACGACTTGACGGCGGCCATGAGCGAGTTGCAAACCATGGCCACCTGGATCGCCAGAGGTTACGCGATCGTGCTCCTAGGTTCCGCCCTGTTCATTCTGTTCATCATGCGTTTCATCACGCGTCGCATCCTCTCGCAGATCGGGGGCGAACCCGAAACAGCCGTCGATATCGCCCATGCGGTAGCCGCGGGCAATCTCGATAACGAAATCACCTTGATGTCAGGGGACACCACCAGCATCTTGGCTTCCATGCAGCGGATGCAACAACAGTTGAAGGAACGCCTCGAAGCCGAGCGCGCCGTTGCAGAAGCCAATCTGCGCATCAAAGTCGGGTTGTACAGTTCTTCAGCCGCCATCACAATTTCAGATGCCAAGGGCCTGCTCATCCATGCAACCCCTGTCGCGGAAACCCTGTTGAAGACCGTCAGCGGTCACTCATTGAACAACCTTCTCGGCAAGAAATTGACGGATACCGTCATCACCGATGCCGAGACTCAGTCTGGAATGGCCGATGCCGTCAAGCATGGTCACGATCTCGACGCGGTCGTTGGAGGGCATCACCTACGACTGTCCGCCCGTCCCATTATCGATGAGGGCGGTCACACGCTAGGTCGTGTCACCACCTGGCTGGATCGCACGACGGAAGTTCAGGTGGAAGAGGAAGTGGCCGAAATCGTTGAAGCAGCGGCGATGGGTGTCCTTTCTATGCGGCTGGATGTCGCGGGAAAAACAGGGTTCTTCGCTTCACTGGGCAACGGCATCAACCAGTTCCTCGACAACACGGATAAGGCCATCGGGGCCGTATCCGACGTGCTGGGGCGCATGGCCAAAGGTGATTTGACGCGCACCGTCGAGGGGGACTATTCAGGTACTTTTGCTGTCCTCAAGGACGACACGAACGCGACCGTAGAACGCTTGCGCGAAGTGGTCGGCCAAATCACGGAAGCCTCCGAGGCCATCAACACGGCAGCACAGGAAATTTCGGCAGGGAATCAGGACTTATCCGCACGCACGGAAGAACAGGCCAGCTCTCTGGAAGAAACGGCCTCCTCCATGGAAGAACTGAACGCCACCGTTCGCAACAACGCTGAAAATTCGCGTCAAGCCAACGAACTCGCCAAGAATTCCAACGATATCGCCGTCAAAGGCGGAGCCATGGTTAAGCAAGTCATTGTCACCATGGACGAAATCCAGACAAGTTCCAAGAAGATCGCCGACATCATCACCGTCATCGATTCCATCGCCTTCCAAACCAACATTCTGGCCTTGAATGCGGCCGTCGAAGCCGCACGCGCGGGGGAACAAGGCCGAGGATTCGCCGTCGTCGCCTCCGAAGTCAGAAACCTAGCGCAACGTTCTGCCACGGCTGCCAAGGAAATCAAGACCTTGATTGCCGAATCGGTGGACAAAGTGGAATCCGGCACGAAACTGGTCGGAAATGCGGGCCGCACCATGGATGAGGTCGTCACCTCCTTCGAAAAAGTAACGCACCTTGTCACCGGCATCAGCGAGGCCAGCCGCGAACAAAGTTCGGGTATCGACCAGGTCACGAAAGCCGTGACGCAAATGGATGAAGTCACACAACAAAACGCTGCCTTGGTAGAAGAAGCAGCGGCAGCAGCGGAAAGCTTGGAAGAACAGGCACGAAGTCTCGTTAAATCCGTCGCCATGTTCAAACTGTCGGAAGGGAAAACCTCCCATCTCCCCGCCCCCCCCTTGCGCAATGCCACGCCCAAACAAATCACCCAGCAGCCAGCATCCCCCGCCCAAAGAAAACCCAATCCATCCGCCCGTCCTTCCTTGCCCGCACAATTGTCGGGGCCAGAAGATGAATGGGCAGAGTTCTAAGTTCTAACAGGAGCAGAAAACAATGCGCACCAACCTCCCCGTCACCTCCAACG
>JAUYFZ010000042.1 GCA_030689585.1 Rhodocyclaceae bacterium
CACCACCGGAGAGCGTGCCGATCTGTTTTCCTTGATCGCCGCCTTTGAAGTTGAATCGTCCCAGATAAGCGCGGCTGGGCATTTCAAAGCGGCCCACGGTGAGAATGTCCTGTCCGTTGGAAATGGCCTCAAAGACGGTCTTATCGTTGGGTAATCCTTCGCGTGACTGATCGACAGAGGCGATTTTCGCCGTTGGGCCGACAACGATTGCGCCGGAATCGGGTTGCTCGATGCCTTGAATCATGCGAAAGAGGGTCGATTTACCCGCGCCGTTGGGGCCGATGATGCCGACGATGGCACCAGGTGGTACCTTGAACGAGAGATTGTCGATCAGCAACCGGTCACCGAACGCTTTACTGACTTCTTTGAATTCGATCACTTCATTTCCAAGGCGTTCGCCGGGCGGGATGAAAATCTCCTGCGTTTCGTTACGTTGCTGGTATTCGTGGCTCGACATTTCTTCGAATCGAGCTAGGCGTGCTTTGCTTTTGGCTTGGCGTGCTTTTGGGTTTTGACGCACCCATTCAAGCTCTTGTTTCATCGCCTTCATGTGGGCATCGATTTGCTTGTTTTCTGTTTCCAGACGGGCTCCTTTTTGCTCCAGCCAGGATGAATAGTTTCCCTTCCAGGGGATGCCGTGGCCACGATCGAGTTCGAGAATCCATTCGGCGGCGTTGTCGAGGAAATAACGATCATGGGTTACGGCGACCACGGTTCCCGAAAAGCGCAAGAGAAACTGTTCGAGCCATTCGACCGATTCAGCATCGAGATGGTTGGTCGGTTCGTCAAGCAGCAGCATGTCGGGTTGCGAAAGCAATAATTTGCATAGGGCAACGCGACGTTTTTCTCCCCCGGACAGGTGACGAACCATCGCTTCCCAGGGAGGTAGGCGCAGGGCATCGGCAGCGATTTCCATCTGTGTTTCCACGTCCGCGCCTGCGGTAGCAAGAATGGCTTCGTATTTCGCCTGATTTTCGGCCAGCGTGTCGAAATCCGCATCGGGTTCTGCGTAAGCGGCATAGATTTCTTCCAGTCGCTCACGGGCTTCGATGATGTCGCCTAAACCAGATTCCACTTCTTCTTTGACCGTTTTATCGGGGTCGAGTTGGGGTTCCTGAGCGAGATAACCGATGCGAATCCCCGGTTGCCACTGCACTTCACCATCGTATTCCTGATCGGCCCCGGCCATGATTTTCAGCACGGTGGATTTACCCGAACCGTTCAACCCTAGGAGACCAATCTTGGCCCCGGGAAAGAAGGAGAGTGAAATGTCTTTAATGATTTGCCGCTTGGGGGGAACGACCTTGCTCACGCGGAGCATGGACATCACGTATTGGGCCATGGTTAGAATCCTAAAAAGAGAAAATCAAGTGCAGCGAGAATGTCGTCCCGTTGAAGGGAAAGGTTGGCAACAGGATTCTTCAGATTGCGTGTTGCAATGGCGGCAAGTTCCTGAGGTCGAAAAAAATATTCGTCGCCGTCAATGATCAATAAAGGATTGAGACGGAGAAACGGAATGGCATGGTTATTGGCCTTGAGTCTTAGCGGGGCGACAACCGTAATATCCAGAGCACCTAGCAGATCGCTTTGCAGTGCAATCACATAGGGTATGTGTGCTCGACTGGCTGGATTTGGGTTTTGGAATACGTCGAATTGTGCCATTAGAAGAGCCTGAAACCATCGCTCCACAATCCATGTTCGGCAATTTCGCGGTTATAAGATTCGATAGCGGCTTTGTTTTCTTCAAGCCAGCGACGTTCTTTTTCTTTCTTGAGCTTGGCTTGCAGCGCGGTTTCCAGCGTTTGTGACAGGTTGATTTGATAGGTACGAGCTTCTGCTAACAGATCGGCACGCACACTCAGGTTAGCTGGTTTTTTGACGGCGTTCACTCGGTTCCCCTTTGAAATTGATGCGCATGAATTATACGCACCAATTCTGCGCACTTGCTGTTAATTGGCCGCAACCACTTGGTTCCGGCCTTGTCGTTTGGCGGCGTAGAGTGCGTTGTCGGCGGCCTTGAGCAGGTCATCGTGATCTGTCATGGCTGTGGTACGTTCCGCTACGCCGAGGCTGACGGTGATGGACAAAGTTTTCCCTTCCGCTTCGAATTGTTCCGATGCACAGGCATTTCGGATGCGCTCCGCATGAAGCATTGCACCTTCTAGGGAGGTGTCGGGCAACAGGATGAGGAATTCTTCGCCTCCGATACGACAGGTGACATCGGGAAGACGGGAATGAGAGCGCAGAAATTCTGCGAATTGCTTAAGTACGGCATCGCCCATGGCGTGGCCGTGGAGGTCGTTGACCGATTTGAAATGATCCAGATCGGCCAATATGACGCTTAAAGGACGCTCTTGGAGTGTGGCGGCACGATCCCCCGCAGCCCAGGCAATGTTTAACCGCTCGATGGCATAGCGACGGTTATAAAGATTGGTCAAGGGATCGGTGAGTGCGGCATCCCAAGCCTTGCGTTCTGACGTGGTGAGGTCATCCACGTTGGCGCGCAGGAGATCGCATTCGGTTTCGATGGCTCGTCGGGCTGTTACGGTGCGAAGCCCTGCAATCATGCGTGCTTGCAGGATGCGCGGTTCAATGGGTTTGCCGATGAAATCATCGGCTCCGGCTTCGAAGGCATCGATCAGACGCTCGCTTTCATCATGGGCGGTCAGCATGACGATATAAATATGTTCGCCCAGACTTGTACCACGCAGGGTACGAATGAGGGTCAGTCCATCCATTTCCGGCATAGACCAGTCGACAATCATGAGGTCCGGTTTCTTTTCGGTGGCTAAGCGGAAGCCTTCCCGTCCATCCGGGGCCACAAAGACTTCGTGTCCTGCACTCGTCAGCAGTTTCTTGAGAAGGGCGCGTGTGGTGGGGTCATCGTCTACCACGAGCACCGACATCTTGTCCATGCCAGGAGGGGGTTTGAGCAATATAGCAGGGCCGACGCGGGCGATTTCATCCGCCGTGATTTCTTTGGATTCGTTCGTGGCGATTTCAAGCAGTCGGCTCCATTCTTGCCAGTCGCGGCGCATTTGTCCGCTGATTTCTGCTACGCGTGTGGCATTAAGCCCTAATTTTTCTGCCCAAGGCAATATGTCTGCCAAGATAGCTTCCCTATCTTGGGAGGGGCCTAGAATGGCACTGACCAGTCGGTCAGCTAGGACCAGACAGATCAGAATACGTCCGGTCCGTGATTCAAGAGGGAAATCGGCTTTTTCAGGGGATTCTGCGGTGGCGACTGCCTCCGTGAATAGTTTTGGCAAACCAAAATCGGCCAGCATAGCGACAGAAAGTTCCGTATGGGTCAAACCGAAAGCGGCTCGTTCGCGAACGGTGAGGCTATCGACCGCAGCTTCGTCTTTTAACAATTCACCGTATTTTTCCGGATGGATGGAGGCTAACGCCAGCGTGCCGATACGAGCGAGTAAACCGCAGGTGAACATTTCTGCTGAAGGGGCTAGTTTGACTTCGACACCGAGCCATTGGCAAGCGACGGCTTGTGCAAGTGAGCGTGACCAGAATTGCGTGTAATCAAAGGGGCGGCAACGTCCGTGGCGATAGTGGCCGACGAGAGAAAACGCTAGGACGAGTTGACGCAGCGAGCGGATACCGATGGTCATCAGGACATCCGGGGTAAGAGCCGCCGCAGGGCGTGGACGGCCATAGATGGCGGCATTGGCCAGTTTTAATACCCGTCCGACCGTGGCTGGATCGGTGTTCAGCATGGCGATGATTTCTGGCAGGGTGGAATCGCCCCGGTCGCACAGGTCGATGACGCGCAGAGCAGACCCTCGTGGGGAAGGCAGATTACCGGTAGATTTCAGGGCGGCGAACTGGTCGTTGCTTAACATGGGGAGGCTCCTTCTGAAGAAGGTTGGGGGATACTTTCAAACCCCCCGAAAAAATCTTCCTGATAATGCGTCCAGATTTCTAGGACAGCGGGCCATTCGGCGACGAAGGCATCGATGCAGACCGGATCAAAATGTCGTCCACGCTCTTCAATGAGTAGTGCTTTGGCTTTTTCGACGGGCCAGGCTTTTTTGTAGGGACGCTCCGACGTGAGTGCGTCGAAGACATCCGCGACGGCGCAGATGCGTCCGAACAGGGGAATGTTTTCACCTGCTATGCCGTTCGGATAACCGCTCCCGTCAAATTTTTCATGGTGCGTTAGGGCGATTTGTGCCGCCAGTTGCAACAGCGGGGAATCGCTGCCATTTAATAGCGAAAATCCGATGCGGGTGTGGTCTTGCATAATTTTGAATTCCGCTTCGTCCAGTTTGCCCGGTTTGAGCAGGATGGCATCGGATACGCCCACTTTGCCGATGTCGTGCATGGGGGCGGTTTCCAACAATAGATTGCAATCAGCGGTTGGCAATCCCATCCGAACCGCGATGAGTCGGGCATATTGCGCCATGCGGACAATGTGTGAGCCGGTTTCGGGGTCGCGGAATTCCGCAGCTTTTGAGAGCCGGAGGATGGCATCTTTTTCTCGATCACGAATTTCGGCCGTTGCTTTTTCAACTTCCTGTGAGAGCCAATAGGCACGATCCGCTAGGTCCAGTTGATGACGACGTAGAGTTAGAAGGTTTTTTACGCGAACGGTCAATTCCGTTTTATCGACGGGTTTGGTCAGAAAATCAGTGGCTCCTGCTTCCAGTGACTGGTAGCGAACGCCCATTTCGGTATCTGCGGTGATGATGGCCACAGGGATGTCTTCGAATCCTGGAAGTTGCCGGAAACGCTTTAGAAATTCGATTCCGTTGATGCCTGGCATCATGTAGTCGAGCAGAACGAGATCTGGAGTATGGGTTTGACACCAGTCGAGTGCCGCCAGAGGATCTTCGAAGCAATGTGAGACGACATTCTCGATTTTGGCGAGCAGATGGCGAAAGAGGATGAGGTTGGTTTGTGTGTCGTCGACGATCAATACGTTAGCCATCTCAATGTTTCCAATGTTGAATGAAGGTTTTGATGCGCTGAGTCTCGATTTCGATGGCACTGAACAATCCATCTGCTTCCGGCCAGTGGCCGGTCACCGTCGCTTTTTCAAGTTCGGCGGCCAGATGCGCCAGTGTGGAGGCTCCTATGTTGGCGGAAGCCCCTTTGATTTCGTGGGCGGCGGCGTTAAGGGTGGCATTTCGTTCGTTGAGCGATACCTTGGCGCGTGCAACGATTACGGGTAATGATTCGGCGAACACTTGGAGTAATTCCTGGATGGCTTCTTCATCCGTGCCGAAAAATTCGGCGAGGCGTGCCATGTCAATGGGCATAGGCTCGGGTTCCGTGAGTGTGGATTCAGGCAAGGCAGGGGCAGCAGACGAAGGGGGGGGGTGTGGGCTGATAAAGGTAACCAGGCATTGAGTACCGCTTGTAAACGCGGAGGGTCAATCGGCTTGGACAGGTAATCGTCCATCCCGTGAGACAGGCAACGTTCGCGATCGCCGGTCATGGCGTTGGCTGTCATGGCGATGATAGGGGTATGTCGTCGTCGGTTTTCAGAGGCTTCTATTTTACGAATGGCCTGTGTCGCCTCGAAACCGTCCATTTCCGGCATCTGCACATCCATCAGGATGAGCGCGTAGTGACCGGTTTGCCATAAACGAACCGCCTCACTGCCGTTGTTGGCAATATCGACGCAGCATCCGAGTTTGCCCAGCAGTCGACTGGCCACTTTCTGGTTGATGGCGTTGTCTTCGGCCAGCAGAATGCGAGAACTGCACGGGGAATCGTATTCTTTGGGTTGAACTGGCGCGGATAGAGAGGGCGTGGGGGCGGCCATGGGGTTCGTGATGTGATGGAGCGCGCCGTAGAGCGCATTAAAAAACGCCGATTGCTTGACCGGAGCAATCAATACGCTACGAACTCCCTGATCGAGTAAATCTGTGCGACGTTGCGTATCGTGTTGCGTCAGGCAGACCAACACGGGAAGACTAGGGGGGAGGGGCGGTAGTGTGGGCGACGGCAGAGGATCAATCAGTAACAGAACATGGGCATCGATTAGCGTGGAACACATTCCCCCATCCCCCTCCCGGCCTCCCCCTTGAAGGGGGAGGAGCATCTCTCCCTCCCCTTCAAGGGGAGGGTTGGGGTGGGGATGGGGGTCAATGGGGCAAGTTTCATGATACGGGGTGGCACAAGCCATGACCGTTAACGTGGAACAACACATGCCCGACTGACGAGTGGTTTCATTATTCACGAGTGACCATCGGTCATGTGTCGTTAGTGCGGTGATATCGAAGGTGGGCACGGTGATGACCTCCAGCCCCCAGGCTCTGGCGTACGCGGCTAATCCTTCACAGGTTGCAAGACATTCCCCAACAATAACCAGTCGTCGTCCCCGAATGTCTTCAAGGGGCAAAGAGGATTCTGGCGGGGCGGCGGGTAGATTCAATGTCACCCAGAAAGTGGATCCGTGTTCGGGGTGGCTGATAGCACCTACCGTGCCTCCCATGAGTTCTGCCAATTGTTTGCTGATGGAAAGTCCTAACCCCGTGCCACCATATTTTCGGGTTGTCGACATATCGGCCTGTGAAAAAGGCTGAAAGAGGCGTGTCAAGGTGTCGGGTGTCATGCCGATGCCGTTATCTTTGATGGTGATTTTGATGGCTTGCAAGGTATCCGTGGTGCTTTCTATCGTGGCACGCACACTGACTTCACCGGCCTCTGTAAATTTAACGGCGTTGGAAAGAAAATTGAGCAATATTTGGCGAATGCGAGACGGGTCGCCGATAAGCCGCGTTGGAATGGCAGGGTCTACAAAACAGGTGAGTAGAAGTCCTTTTTCCCGTGCGCGTGTGGTGATGAGATCGACACTGCTTTCAACGGTAAGCGGAAAATCGAAGGGGAGTTGTTCAATATCCAGTTTGCCCGCTTCGATCTTGGAGAAATCCAGAATATCGTTGATCACGGACAGCAGTTGCTTGGCTGAATCTTTTGAAATGGCTGCAAGCTCTTGTTGTTCGGTATCGAGATGGGTATCCAGCAAAAGGTCAATCATGCCGATGACCCCGTTCAACGGGGTGCGAATCTCGTGGCTCATCATCGACAGGAATTCGGATTTTGTGCGTGCCCCTTCCAGAGCCTTTTCCCTAGCATCAAAGAGTTTGTCTTGAGCCGCCGCCATTTTTTCGATCAGATCGTGCTGGGCTCGCATATCGCGGAAGGCGGCCACCGATCCGATTCGGTTGTCACCCAGCAGAAGCGGTGCGCCCGTGACGGCGACAGGTAACGCAACCCCCGTTTTTGTGAAGAACATTTCGTCATCTGATCGATAAATGCGGTCATTGCGCATGGCCAGATGAATGGGACATTGAGCGGCGGGCAGGAGACGTCCATCGGGAGTGTGATGATGAATAATGTCATGGACGGCCCGACCTTCCAGTTCTGCGAAGGTCCAGCCGAGTAACTGTTCTCCGGTGGCGTTGAGGTAGGTCAGTTTCCCCTCGTTATCAAGGACATAGACTCCCTCTCCTAGGCTGTCCAGGATGGTGCGTAGAGGAAGTCCCGATTGCACGGAGGCTTCACGCAAGGGACGATCTTTGATCGTTTTTGGCAGGGCCAAAAATTTTCGAAGGGCGAGGGGGAGTAGATTAAGTGTCATGTGGGTGGCCATTGTCTAGCGACGTGCATTACGCGGAGGATTCGTAGGGTGTCGTCCGTGATGTCGTAGATCAAAATATAGTTGCGATGAACAACCAGTTCACGCGTGTTGGTGAGACGACCGGAACGACCCATTTTTGGATGGTCGATTAAACGAGAGGCGGCTTTTGAGAACAACTGGTCCATGTTCGATGCTGCTTTACGATTATCAGCAGCGATATACCTACGAATTTCTTTGCGGTTTTCTCTCGCTGTTGGTGTCCAAAATAATTTCACGAATGAGCATCCTGCATTTCTCGAAGCATTTCCGCACGCCAAGCAGCCGCTTCTGCCTCAACTTCTTCGTTCGGTATTAAGAGTCCTGCATTAGCTTCATCCAAACCGATTTGCACTTCCTTGCGAAACCAAGCGTCATACGCGTCGGCTTTTTGTTGTTTTTCAACGAATTTGTGCATGAAATCGCGTAAAACCTGCGCACCCGCACGATTGCAGGACTTGGTGGCGGTGGTGAATTCCTGTTTGAGCGAGGGAGCGAGACGAAAGGTCAACGTGGTTGCGTTCATGGGACTATTCCTACTTGAGTAATACGAGGGGTTATTCTACAGAATACAGGTGCAGGAGAGGTGACGGTCGCCATAGACATCGTCGATGCGGTTAACGAACGGCCAGAATTTATTTTCCATGATCCACGGAAGTGGGAAAACGGCCGTTTGACGTGTATAGGGGCGATTCCATTCCGCATCGGCCAGATCAGCCTGGGTGTGAGGCGCATGTTTGAGAGGGTTGTTGTCTGCTGACCATACGCCCAGTTCGATTTGGCGTATTTCGTCACGAATGGCGATCATGGCTTCGATGAAACGGTCTAGTTCTGCCTTGGATTCCGATTCGGTTGGTTCGACCATCAACGTGCCCGCCACCGGAAAACTGACCGTGGGGGCGTGAAAGCCGTAATCCATGAGTCGTTTGGCAATGTCGATTTCCGCAATGCCTGTGGCGGCCTTGATGGCGCGCACATCCAGAATGCACTCATGGGCGACGCGGCCTTGGCGGCCTGTATACAGCACCGGATAATGATCGTTCAATCTGGCCGCGATGTAGTTAGCGTTGAGAATCGCCATGCGAGTGGCTTGCGTCAAGCCAAAGCTACCGAGCAGGACGATGTACATCCAAGAGATCGGCAGAATCGAGGCGGACCCCCAAGGAGCCGCCGACACCGCGCCGGTTCCGTTTAAGGAGACGTGACCGGGCATGTGAGGGGTTAAATGTGCTTTGAGACCAATGGGGCCCATGCCAGGGCCACCGCCACCGTGTGGCACGGCAAAGGTTTTGTGCAAATTCATGTGGGCCACATCCGCGCCGATGCTACCCGGGGAGGTGAGACCCACTTGAGCATTCATGTTGGCCCCATCCATGTAGACCTGCCCGCCGTGGGTGTGAATCGTGGCGCAAATCTCTTTCACGGCTTCTTCGAATACGCCGTGCGTGGAGGGATAGGTGATCATCAGGCAGGAAAGGTTGGCTGCATGTTGAATCGCTTTTGCTTTTAGATCGGTGACATCCACATTGCCGTTTTCGTCGCAGTCGATGACGATGACTTGAAGTCCGCACATGTGCGCAGTGGCAGGATTAGTGCCGTGAGCCGATTTTGGGATGAGGCAGATATTGCGATGCGCTTCACCCTGAGCGGCTTGATAGCGACGAATGGTGACTAATCCTGCGTATTCGCCTTGCGCACCGGAGTTGGGTTGCATACAAACGGAGTCGAAGCCGGTGATGATGGCTAACCAGTTGTCGAGATTTCGGATCATCTCTAGACTGCCTGTGGCTTGATCGAGAGGGGCGAAGGGATGCAGGTTGGCAAACATCGGCCAGGTGATCGGTATCATCTGGCTGGTGGCATTCAATTTCATCGTGCAAGACCCCAGTGGAATCATCGAATGATCCATGGCGAGGTCACGATTCTGGAGTTTTTTCAGGTAACGCAGCATCTCGTGTTCGCTGTGATAAGTGTTGAACACGGGGTGCGTAAGAATGGCATCGGTGCGTAGAAGATCGGCTAATGGAGATTGGGCGGTCGCTTGAGTATCGAGTTTTATGAAGTTGGTTGAAGATTGACGAGCCAAGGCAAACAGGAGTCGCGACACATCGGATGACGTGGTTTTCTCGTCGAACGAAATGCCGCGCACGGTGTTAGAAACCCGACGCAGGTTATAACCCGGGACGTCGGTTTGTGTTTCGATATGCAGCGTGTCAAAAAAATGCTGTGTCAGTATTTTGATGCCCGCATTTTTTAGCCCGATAGCCAGCATTCCCGTGAGGCGGTGGATGCGACGGGCAATGGTGCGTAGCCCCTGAGGGCCGTGATAGACAGCGTACATGCCGACTAGATTGGCCAGTAATACTTGCGATGTGCAAATGTTGGAGTTGGCTTTTTCGCGACGGATATGCTGTTCGCGGGTTTGCAAGGCCATGCGAAGGGCGGGGCGACCGCGTGCGTCGACTGAAACCCCGATGATGCGGCCTGGCATGGAACGCTTGTGTTCGTCCCGACAGGCGAAGAAAGCGGCGTGTGGCCCTCCAAAACCCATGGGGAGGCCAAAGCGTTGGGCAGAACCCAAGGCAATATCCGCACCCATTTCGCCAGGGGACTTGAGTAGTATTCCGGCCATGAGATCGGTGGCAACGGCGGTGATGGCCCCGTTATTGTTAAGGGCAGCCAGTGTCTGGGTGAGGTCGACGCATTCGCCACGAGCATTGGGAGTTTGCAGAAATGCACCGAACACAGCATGGGAAGCGGCTCCGTTGGCTGGTCCGAGGATCAAATTGAATCCAAAAAACTCCGCCCGTGTTTTGAGAACATCAATGGTTTGCGGAAAAGCGTCTTCATCGACGAAAAAAGCCTGGGAGTCCGATTTTGAAATTCGCCGTGCCATCGCCATGGCTTCTGCCGCAGCGGTGGCTTCATCCAGCAAGGAGGCATTCGCCAGAGGCAACCCCGTCAAGTCGATGACCATTTGTTGGTAGTTGAGCAGAGCTTCTAGGCGACCTTGAGAAATTTCGGCCTGATAAGGGGTGTAGGCGGTATACCAGCCGGGATTTTCCAACACGTTTCGTCGGAGCACATTGGGCAGCCATGTGTCGTAGTACCCCAGACCGATCAGGGATTTTTTTGGGGTGTTCTTGGCCGCAATATCCGCCAATTTTTCTAGGGCCTCATGCTCTCGCAGAGGGCCTGGCAGACCGGACATGGGTTGGTTGAGTCGAATGGCTGCGGGAATGGTTTCATCTATCAGACAATCGAGACGGTCAATCCCCATCGCCGCCAGCATATCGCTGGTATGACTGTTGTGATGGTCGATATGACGATTCAGGAATTCGTCATGTTGTTCGAGTGTCGACAGTGGAAAAGTATTTGACATGGAAAAATTGTAACTACTCAGGTCTATCGGAGCACCCATCTCCTCCCCCTTCAAGGGGGAGGTTGGGAGGGGGATGGTGGAAATTGTAATCCAAGTAAATTCAATCTGTTATAAATATCGCGCAACTTTTACCCCATCCCCACCCTAACCATCCCCTTGAAGGGGAGGGGACTTGGTACAACCCTCCCTTGAAGGGGAGGGGACTTGGTACAACCCTCCCCTGAAAGGGGAGTGAGATTGATGCTGACCTGAGTAGTTACGAAAAATTAATGAGATATCTGTCGAATCAATGCGTTGTTAGCCCAACTGAGGGTATCTGTCACGGCATGAACAGCCCAATCTCGGTCGAGTATCAACCTATCGTTATTTAGTGCTTGGCAGAAAACCCCAATTTTTAAAAAATAGTCGGTCTAAAATTCTGAAATTTTGAGTCGCCATTTCTAATTTTTTATTTTATTGGCA
>JAUYFZ010000044.1 GCA_030689585.1 Rhodocyclaceae bacterium
CGGTGTCAATCTCCCTCCCCTTCAAGGGGAGGGCTGGGGTGGGGATGGGGTTTTACGCGGAATTCTTCCCCCCATCCCCCTCCCCGCCTCCCCCTTGAAGGGGGAGGAGAGCTGTGTTCCGACCGGACCTGAGTAGTTACGTTGGGACTATCACCAAAGGCGGCGAGATTTGACTATGCTTGCCGGGTCGCGGTAGGGACAGGAGTTACCCCCTGCCCCCCGCACAGATCCCTGCGAGCGGAACTACCGCACAAGGCTCCTGCCTTGGGTAGATAACGTGATACAACATCGCCTGAGATCCGTCTGACGATTCCACGTGCGCCGTTGATTTTCCATGCACCTGTTTCCGGCTCTGTGTCCGACAAGCGGGAATTTCTCCAGCACTTCCCTTGGCTACTCCCCTTTTCTCCACCTCCTCCGCAGAACGGTCTTTGTTCGAAGGCTTCCTCGATACTATGGGAGTATCCGACTTCTCAACGACGTTGATGACAGGCTTGCGGTTATTCACCTTCCCTGTCCCGCCCGCCACATTCACGGGCATCGTTGAGATCTCCCAGCTTCCGTGCAGATCGCTTCCCGACATGCGCAGGGTCTCCGACCGCGCGGGATCAGAGCATGACTTGCGATTAACGCCATGCCCCATGTTGCCTTCCGAGAAAGTCAACTCCGTCGGCATCCCGATTTCTTGATTTCGCGGCTCAATGGCTGGCCTGCCGGTTTCCCCTGCCAACGCTTCGCCCCACACCTCACGATGTGTAACGCATGACTCGGGGTCAGAATGATTCGCCATTTCTTTCCTGTATTGAACTTACATCAACTACGATCTGCCGGCTTGCGCTGGCGCATTAACTACTCAGGTCGGTCGGGACACGTCCCTCCCTCCCCTTGAAGGCATTCCATTACCCATAAGTCGAAATAACTATATAGATCAATGCAATGCGCCACAGACCCAATCCCCTCCCCTTCAAGGGGAGGGTGGGGATGGGGTAAGAGTTGCACGACATTTGTAACTGATTGAATTTACTTGAATCACACTTTCCCCATCCCCCTCCCAGCCTCCCCCTTGAAGGGGGAGGAGCTTCTGCCTTCGACTTATGGGTAATGGAATGCCTTGAAGGGGAGGGAGATTGATACCGACCTGAGTAGTTACGCTTGTCGAATGCTTATATTGAAAAACCGGAATTTGCGCATGTTTATCTGCCTTACTGCGTGTTTAGGAAAGACCGGGCATCGGTAAAATCGGCACTTTCGAGTTTTCCGTCTATTTGCCATGAAGCCGACGTTTCAAGAAATCATTCTGCGGTTGCAGAATTACTGGAGTAATCAGGGGTGTGTTTTGTTGCAGCCTTACGACATTGAGGTCGGGGCGGGCACTTTTCATACGGCGACTTTCTTGCGGTCTTTGGGGCCGGAACCTTGGCGGGCGGCTTATGTTCAGCCTTCGCGTCGACCGAAGGATGGGCGTTACGGGGAAAACCCCAATCGGCTCCAGCATTACTACCAGTATCAGGTGGTGTTAAAGCCATCGCCTTCCAATATCCAGGAACTTTATCTGGATAGCTTGCGGGCGTTGGGTATTGATACGGCAGTGCACGATATTCGTTTTGTCGAGGACGACTGGGAATCTCCTACCCTCGGTGCTTGGGGGCTGGGGTGGGAAGTTTGGCTCGACGGGATGGAGGTGACGCAATTCACCTATTTTCAGGAAGTGGGGTCGCTCCCCTGCCGTCCTGTGCTGGGGGAGATTACCTACGGTTTGGAACGGTTGGCCATGTATCTGCAAGGGGTTGAAAACGTCTTTGATCTTGTCTGGGCACCCGGTATCACTTACGGGGATGTGTATCACCAGAATGAGGTGGAGCAATCGACCTACAACTTTGAGCAGTCCAATGTGGAATGGTTGTTTGCCCAGTTTGGCCACTATGAATCCGAGGCCAAACGTTTGATGGAACTCTCCCTGCCGCTTCCCGGGTTCGAGATGGTGATGAAAGCCTCGCACACCTTCAACTTGCTCGATGCCAGGGGCGCGATTTCCGTCACCGAACGGGCTGCCTACATCGGTCGCGTGCGGGCATTGGCGCGCGCGGTGGCCCAGGCCTATTACGATTCAAGAGAACGGCTGGGGTTCCCGATGTTGAAAGGGGAAACACCATGAAAAACACCCTGCTCATCGAACTGCTGACGGAGGAATTACCTCCGAAGTCTTTGGAAAAGCTGGGGATAGCTTTTCGCGAACAGATGCAGAAATCCCTGTCCGAGGCGGGTTTCATTGAATCTTCCAATGGCGGACGTGGATTTGCGACACCGCGTCGGTTGGCGGTGCAATTCGAGGATTGTTTGAGCGTGCAGCCGGATCGTATGATCGAGAAAAAAGGACCTGCGGTCGCTTCCGGGGTGGATGCCACGGGCAAACCTACCAAGGCATTGGAAGGTTTTTGTCGCTCGGCAGGCATAGCCTTTGAACAGCTTGAACAGGAAAATGGCTACTTTGTGGCGCGCCTTCAGAAAACGGGGGAGCCGTTGGAGGGGCCGTTGGCCGCCCTTGTGGAAGCAGCTCTCAAGAAACTACCCGTAGCCAAGGTGATGCGATGGGGAAGTGGCACGGCGCAGTTCGTTCGTCCGGTGCATGGATTGGTGATGCTGCATGGCGACAAAATTGTGCCCGGTGAAGTCTTAACGCTGGCCAGTGGTCGCACAACTCGTGGGCATCGGTTCATGAGTGCGGGCGAAATCGTTATCCATCATGCCAACGACTATGAATCCGTGCTGGAGAAGGAGGGGCGGGTGGTGGCCGAATTTTCGCGTCGCCGCGAAATGATTCGGGATCGGCTGGATACCGTGGCGGCAGGACGGGCCTGGCTTCAGGATGAAGGATTGTTGAACGAAGTGACGGCGTTGGTCGAATATCCAGCCGTCTATGAGGTGGGATTTGAACCGGAATTCCTCGCCGTACCGCAGGAATGTCTGATTCTGACGATGAAGGCGAATCAAAAGTATTTTCCGTTGATGGAAGGTCATCAACTGACAAACCGTTTTTTGGTGGTGTCCAATATGGACGTGGCGGATCCCTCGAACATCATCGAAGGAAATGCGCGGGTGGTGCGGCCTCGATTGGCGGATGCCCGATTCTTTTTTGAAACAGACAAGAAAACGCCACTGTCGGCCCGACTCGGCAAACTTTCCCGCGTGGTGTATCACAACAAACTCGGCACACAGGGCGACCGGGTGGATCGTCTGGTGAAACGAGCCGCCACGATTGCCGGGCAGATTGGGGCCGACGTACTATGCGCTGAACGTGCCGCCTTGCTATCCAAGGCCGACCTTGTGACGGACATGGTGGGAGAATTTCCTGAATTGCAGGGCATCATGGGGCGTTATTACGCGTTGGCCGATGGAGAAACCGCGGAGGTGGCGAAGACCATAGAAACCCATTATTACCCGCGATTTGCCGGAGATTCCTTACCGCAGGGGCCGCTGGCCTGTGCGGTGGCACTGGCCGACAAGCTGGATGCCATCCAAGGATTTTTCAGTATCGGAGAAAAGCCCACGGGTGACAAAGACCCCTTCGGGCTGCGTCGTGCGGCCTTGGGCATCTTGCGCATTTTGATTGAAACCCCGTTGCCGTTGTCGTTGGATTCCTTGATGGCGGAGGAAGAAGTGTTGACCTTCTTCTTTGATCGGTTGCGGGGCTATCTCAAGGATCGTCACTTCCCGCCGAATGAAATCGATGCCGTGGTTTGTCAGCGACCCATGCGGTTGGACCGTCTGATGGATCAGATGGAGGCGGTTCATGCGTTTGTTCATTTACCGGAGGCGGCTTCTTTGGCGGCGGCGAACAAACGGGTGGCAAATATTTTGAGAAAGGCGGAAGAAGCCGGAGAAAGTTTCGATGATTCTGGATTGACGACGGAGGAGGATCCCGCAGAATCTTCCCTGCGCGAGGCCTTGAGTGCTGTTCAACATCAAGCGGAGACTCGCTTTGCGGCAGGGGATTTCGCAGGGTATCTGGCTGCGTTTTCAGTGTTGAAAGAACCGGTAGATACCTTCTTTAGCGAGGTGATGGTGATGGTCGACGATCCAGCGATTCGCGTGCGACGGTTGGTATTGTTGCGGAAACTGCGCACGGCGATGAACCGGTTTGCTGACCTTTCCAAACTTTAGACTGTCATGAAGTCCACAAAACTCATCATTCTCGACCGCGACGGGGTCATCAATCACGATTCCGATCAGTACATCAAATCACCGGATGAGTGGCGGCCCATTCCCGGAAGTCTGGAGGCGATCGCCCGATTGACCCAATGGGGATACCGAATCGTGGTGGCGACCAATCAATCCGGCATCGGTCAGGGGTTGTTTGAAATGGACACCTTGAATGCCATCCATGAAAAGATGATCAAGGCGGCCTCTCAGATGGGAGGGCGCATCGAAGCCGTTTTCTTCTGTCCGCATATCAACGGAGATGAGTGTGCCTGCCGCAAACCCAAGCCGGGCATGTTCGAAGAAATTGCGACGCGCTACAACATGAACTTAACCGGTGTGCCGGCCGTGGGGGATTCGTTGCGCGATCTTTTGGCCGCACGGGAGGCGGGGGCCAAGCCGATGTTGGTTCTCACCGGCAAGGGGCGCAAAACGCAGGCGGATCCGGCCTTTCCTCCCGACACTCCTGTTTTTGCGGATCTGGCGGCGGCTGTGGCCAGCCTTGCAAAATGAACGGGGTGCGTTCATTCATCTTTCTTCTGGCGATGATGGTGACAACACCGGTTGTCGTGATGGGCCTGCTCTGCATTTTCTGGCTTCCGGCTCAAACGAGGCGACGATTCGTGATGCCTTGGGTTCGGATGGTGATGGGGCTGATTCGTCATGTTTTGCGAATCGATCATTGCGTATTGGGGGCGGAGCATATTCCCAAGGAACCGTGCGTTATCTTTTGCAAGCATCAATCCGCCTGGGAGACGTTCGCGTTGCAAACCTTGTTTCCACAAACCGCCTTTGTTTATAAAAAAGAATTGCACTGGATACCCTTTTTCGGCTGGGGGTTGGCCCTGATGCCCTTTGTGGCCATTGATCGTTCTGCCGGACGGGTGGCATTGGCGCAAGTGGCCACTCGTGGGCAACAGCGGTTAAAGGAAGGGTATTCCGTCATCATCTTCCCGGAAGGTACTCGTATGGCCCCCGGACAGCGGGGGCGATACAAAGTGGGGGGAGCGCATCTTGCGGTGACAGCCCAGGTGCCGGTGATACCGGTCGCCCTGAATTCCGGCGAATGCTGGCCGAAAAATGCCTTTTTCAAGCGGCCTGGACGGGTGACGGTCAGCATCGGC
>JAUYFZ010000054.1 GCA_030689585.1 Rhodocyclaceae bacterium
TACCAAGCGGCTCGATTCCATGGGCGCGGACCTTCGTAGTCTGCTGCGCGAGAAAAACATCCGTCACGGAGGCATTGCCCGTGATCGGCAAACGCTCGTCATTCGCTTCCGCGAGAGTGAATCGCGTAACAAAGCCCGTGCGGCCATGGCGGACAGTCAACCTGATCTTCTGCTGGTGGATGTCCAGGAGGGGGCGGAATTCCAGTTGATCGCCAGCCTTTCTGTTCCGGCCGCCAAGCGAATCCAAGAATTCGCGCTCAAACAGAACACCACGACGCTACACAATCGTATCAATGAACTGGGGGTGGCCGAACCGGTCATCCAACAGCAGGGAGCCGACCGTATCGTCGTGCAACTGCCCGGCGTGCAGGATACGGCCAAGGCCAAGGATATTCTGGGACGCACGGCAACCCTTGAAGTGCGCATGGTGGATGACGAAAACTCTAATAATCCGACCGTCATGGAAGCGGCAGAACGCGGGCAACCCCCGCTCAATACCGAACTTTATGTTGAACGGGGAGGCCGTCCGCTTCTGGTGAAAAAACAGGTGGTGCTCACGGGGGATCGGCTGACCGATGCCCAGGCCGGTTTCGACAATCAAACGCAGGAACCTGCGGTGCATTTGACGCTGGACGCAGCCGGTGCTCGCATCTTCAAGGAAGTCACCCGCGAAAATGTCGGCAAACGTATGGCGATTCTGCTGATCGAAAAAGGACGGGGTGAAGTGGTGACAGCTCCGGTGATTCGTACCGAAATCGGCGGCGGTCGCGTTCAGATTTCTGGACGCATGAGCACGATGGAAGCCAACGACGTCGCCTTGTTATTACGGGCAGGCAGTCTCGCCGCACCGATGGACATTATCGAAGAACGCACGATTGGCCCTTCCCTAGGGGCTGACAATATTGCCAAGGGATTCACCTCGACCCAGTGGGGTTTTACGGCCATCGCGATTTTTATGATGGCCTATTACCTCCTGTTTGGCCTAGTGTCCGTGTTGGCCTTGTCGGCTAACCTGTTGCTGTTGGTGGCTCTACTGTCCCTGCTCCAGGCGACATTGACCCTGCCGGGTATCGCCGCCATTGCACTCACCTTGGGGATGGCCATTGATGCCAACGTCTTAATTAACGAACGGGTGCGTGAAGAACTGCGATCCGGGTCAACCCCCCATGCGGCGATTACGGCGGGTTACGAGCGGGCTTGGGCCACCATTCTGGATTCCAACGTGACGACCTTAATTGCGGGCTTGGCTCTTTTGATCTTTGGTTCCGGCCCGGTGCGCGGTTTTGCGGTGGTGCACTGTTTGGGGATTTTGACTTCACTCTTTAGTGCGGTCGTCGTCTCGCGGGCACTCATCAATCTCATCTACGGGCAACGCAAGAAACTGGAGGGCTTGTCCATCGGACAGGTCTGGAAACCGGAAGGAGGTATCTAACATGGAATTCTTCCGCATCCGAAAAGACATTCCCTTCATGCGCCACGCGCTGGCGTTCAACGTCATTTCGCTGGTTACTTTTTTGGCAGCGGTCTTCTTTCTGGCGACCAATGGATTGCATTTGTCGGTCGAATTTACCGGCGGCACCTTGATTGAAGTGGCTTACAACCAGAGTGCCGACCTTGACAAGATACGCAAACAAATCGAGGACGACGGATTCGCCGATACGCAGGTCATCAATTTCGGTTCTTCTCGCGAAGTGTTGATCCGCGTGCCCATCAAGGCGGGTGAATCCGCGAAGGTGAGCGAGCGCGTGGCAGCCAGTCTCCTGACGGCCGGGACGGTGAACGACCCCCCGCAAATCAAGCGAGTCGAATATGTCGGCCCACAAGTGGGGCGCGAACTGGTGGAAGACGGATCATTGGCCTTGCTACTGGTCATTATCGGGATCGTTCTCTACCTTGCTTTTCGATTTGAATGGCGGTTTGCCGTCTCGGCTATTATTGCCAACCTGCACGATGTCATCATCATCTTGGGATTCTTTGCTTTCTTCCAGTGGGAATTTTCCCTACCGGTGTTAGCGGCGGTGCTGGCAGTGCTGGGATATTCGGTGAACGAATCCGTCGTGGTTTTCGACCGAGTGCGCGAAACCTTCCGCAAGAAGCGTGGCATGACCACGCCGGAAGTGCTGAATCACGCCATTACCAGCACCATCTCCCGCACCATCATCACGCACGGTTGCACGCAGATGATGGTGACCTCCATGTTGATTTTTGGCGGAGCCGCGCTGCATTATTTCGCGCTGGCCCTCACCATCGGCATCCTGTTCGGCATCTACTCTTCTGTCTTGGTAGCCAGCCCGTTAGTGATGTGGCTGGGAGTTTCGCGAGAACAATTCATCCAGGTAAAAAAAGAACGGCCCGAAGGAATGACAGAAGATGGGGCTTGCGTGTAACGTGAAACACATTCCCCATCCCCCTCCCAGCCACCCCCGTGAAGGGGGAGGTGCTTCTGCCGTCGACTTATGGGTTATGGAAAGCCGTCAAGGGGAGGACATGTCAGTCTCCCTCCCCATCAAGGGGAGGGTTGGGGAGGGGATGGGGGTCAATGGGGCATGTTTCATGATGCGGGGTGGCGATTCGCCATGCCCGTTAACGTGAAAACCAGACAACCTGAAAAAACAGGCTATATGCGGTTTGTAGTGGGCGACATGCCATATCGCTGACATGACAGTCTCCCTCCCCTTCAAGGGGAGGACATGACAGTCTCCCTCCCCTTCAAGGGGAGGACATGACAGTCT
>JAUYFZ010000058.1 GCA_030689585.1 Rhodocyclaceae bacterium
CTGCTCGAATTCGCCGGCTGCGTCATGGTCATCTCCCACGACCGCTGGTTCCTCGACCGCATCGCCACCCACATCCTGGCGGCGGAGGGCGATTCCAAATGGACATTCTTCGACGGCAACTATCAGGAATATGAAGCGGACAAGAAGAAGCGGCTGGGTGAAGAAGGGGCGAAACCTAAGCGGATTCGGTATAAGCCGATTAGCCGGTAGCCAATACTCCCCTCTCACGCACGCGGGAGAGGGCAACCCAAACAACCTTGCATTAGTGCAATAGTTGCACTAATATCAACCCATGCCCACACTGCACCGATTCGACAATTGCGTTATCCGAATGTATGCAAATGACCACCTGCCGCCCCATTTTCATATCGGCATGAACGATGGCCGCGAGTGCCTGGTCGAGATCGACACGATGCAATTCCTTGCTGGCCGCATCAACCGGCGTGAACTTGTTGAAGCATTGGCATGGGCGCAAGAAAATCGCGCCGAACTACGTATAAAGTGGAAGGAGCTGAACCCATGAAAACCTCAACGAAAACCGAATTCCCACGTGCCCTCCATGTCGAGGCACTGGAACCCTGCCTCCTGCGCATCCACTGGAACACGGGCGAAACGCTTGAGGTTGACCTTGCCGGCAAGCTTACAGGCCGATTCCTGGCCCGCCTGCGCCAGCCCGCCCTGTTCGCCAAGGCTCACGTTGCCTGCAACGGCTCCTGTATTGAATGGGAAGACAGCGAATTCGGCGCCGACAATGTCTATGCCTGGACACGCGAGCAAATGGGCGAAGCTTCCCACGAAATGTTCTTTGGATGGATGCACCGTAACAACCTCACCCTTGATAGTGCCGCCCAGGCGCTGGGTATGAGCCGCCGCATGATCGCCTACTACCGGACAGGTCGCAAACCGATTCCGCAATATGTATGGCTGGCGTGCATCGGGTGGGAGGGATTGCATGAAAAACAGGCCGCCTGAACTGTTGGGGAAACCGTGGTATGTCCCCAATGCTGTTAAAAAATGTCCGATAAATATTTTTTAGTGCCGCGCCGCCATGCTTGATCGTTGTGATGCTTGGGCATAGACTTAGCAGAAATCGTCAAAGTCAGATCGCCACAATACTGTACCGCCTATCAACCGAGAAAATAAAAACATGAAGAATGAACTGCTCTGGGCCGTTACGTTTCTGGGCTTCGTTCTATTTACCCAAGTCGCTGTTGCGAACAATGAAACGCCTGCCCCGCAGCAAGACAATCAATCCCAGGCTAATCTTGATCCACGGATTGTTTACTCGATCAAGAAGCTGGGTAAAGACCCCGAAGTTTTCAACGATGGGATCGTCATGTTCACGGGTCTAAAATCTTCCTTCTTTTCCAAGGTGCCTGTTCAAGAGGTTTACCAGTTTTTCCTGAATGAGTGCAAGAAAGAAGGTGATGGGCGATCCTTCAATATAGGACTGGACGGAAGATGGCCAGAGTTCAATCTACTGAATCGGGATCGCTCAAAGTTGACCGACTATCTCATTCGTCGCGGCATACCGTCGGATAAAGCAGATGATGCAGCCGAGGCAATCTTATATATTGGGGGAAGCTCAACCGTTGGGTTCAACAAAAAGAAGCTGGATGATGCCTTTCAGGAGCATGGGAAGTTCGACCAACTGGGTTATACCGTTAAAGCAGAACCCTTTTTGTGCGTAGCAAGACAAAATGGGTATAACCAGAACATCATGTTTGCCGCAGGTTTTGTTGCGGATATGAAGTCCAATTCCCTTGGTTTTGCCTATGTTCCGCCGAGTTACTTTGAGGCGGCAAACACGTCGAGCTTTAATTACTACGGCTCCGAAGATTTCCTTTCTACCGTCGGGAAACAAGCTAAAGCGTATTACGCGAAAATAGCACAGGAAGTTTTGAGTTATGCGTATTCTGGAACCGGGATCATTCAATTCGTGCGTATAAAGCCTGACAGCCTCTTTGGGTCAATCAGTATTGGATTTTCCAACCATACCAAGACACCGATCACGTTTGGGCTTCAATCCATTGTGTCCGCCAAATTTGGGGATGCGGACTACGGAATAGTCTACCAATCGATTGGTGGCAAATCTCTGAGCACGTCATCCAGAAACTGCCGATTGGTCAACAATGACAGGGAAGTCTTAATCAACCCAGGAATAGATTGTGACATTTCAATTTCACCTATAGAAATTCCAGGTCTGCGTCCTACGGAACTCCCAAATAAAACGGTAGAAGTGATTGTCCTCGGGATGCCAATCAAGTTGTCACCCGTATTGAGGGGCGGAAATTAAGAATCCGCAGAGGGTATCCTTAGAACAGCATTGGGGACAAACCACGGTTTCTTAGTACGCTGATTTCAGCGCATCTCATAAATTCATACTTCGCCCGCAAGGGCGATTCTTTTTGACCAACCTTTATGGCAACAACCAACAATCTGGAAAACCTGCAACCCCGCTCGGTCTGGGCGCACTTCGCCACGCTGTGCGCGATACCGCGCCCCTCGCTGCATGAGGCGGCGCTGCGCGAGCACCTAATCGCCAAATCAAAGGGTAGAGTAGAGAACAGGCGCTCGCCTGCCCTCCCTCATCAAACCGTGCGTGCGGTTCTCCCGCACACGGCTTTCCGATGTTCTTCACACTAGCAGCCTGTCGGACTTAGGTTTATTGAAAAAATACTGTAAAAACAATGCGTAATTGGCAATGAAAGATTCATTAATGCACCAAAAGTATTCACATGTCATGAAAAATCGTATTTTTAGCCGAATAATCGACGAAATTTTGCGCGGCATGGCTCTAACTGTTTTTGCAAAACCTATTAAATCAATATGTTGCGAATCTCGCTGGTCTGCACCTTAAGTCCGACAGGCTGCTAGGCATACGCCGTTTTCCAGCCCGCTGTTGTCGGAACCTTGTATAGCCCATAGTGCGTATAAAGCTGTTGGCTCGGGAAACGGCTAATGCCCGTCCCACGATCCTTGACCTTGTGGCGCTTCATCAGGTGTGTGCGCAGGCGTTCTTCTGCATGTATCCTCACCTTGTCCAATACGCCGCTGGAATTGCGATAGTGGAAGTAGTTCGCCCACCCGCGAAGGGTGGCGTTCATGCTCCCGACAATATCTTCCAGTGGTACCGGTGTGCGCTCTCGTGCGGTCAGTTGCGTTATACGGTCTTTGATTTTCGCAAGAGATTTTGAAGCCGGGCAAATATGCTGATAATTCTTGCCCGACTTCCAACTCTTGCTCACCCTGATTGCAAATCCCAAGAAGTTGAAACTTTCTTGTCGGGCATCAACGATGTGGGTCTTGCTCTCGTTCAGCGTGAGGTCAAGCCGTTCCAGTACATGCCGTACCGTTGCCAGAGGCGCATCTGTTTTGCCCCTGCACATCACCACAAAGTCGTCCGCATAGCGGACGATGCGCGCCTTTAATTTCCTGCGCAGTTGATGCCTGTCCCATATCCGGTCAAGCAGATGCAGGTAGCAGTTCGCCAGCAACGGTGAGATGACTCCGCCTTGCGGCGTGCCTGTGCTGTTGGCCTTTCCGCCGCCCACATTCTTCTTGGTGCCGTCCTTGTCCTCGCCGATGACCGGCGCTTTGAGCCATTGTTTGATTACGTGCAAAATCGCACTGTCAACGATGCGCTCGGCTACGACAGCCAGCAGTTTGGCGTGAGGAATGCTGTCGAAGTATTTCGACAGGTCGGCATCTATGACTTGGGTGTAACCTTGATGAAGCGCGTTCGCTATTTCATCGACCGCATCATGGGCGGATTTCTTTGGCCGAAATCCGTAGGAATTCGGGCAGAACTCCGCTTCAAATATCGGT
>JAUYFZ010000061.1 GCA_030689585.1 Rhodocyclaceae bacterium
CACCAACACCTTGTTACCGCAACCGGAAGCCAGTGTCATGCCGATGCCGAATACCAGCCCCCCCAGCAGGTAGCGGATCCAAGCGAAATTGGCGGTGCGGTAAGGCGGAAAGGTGGAACTTGACAGATTGATCGTTCCCAAGGTTTCCAGCAGAAGCACGCCCCCCATGGCGACGGTAGCGGCTAATAACCAGGCGCGTAATCGTCCTGTATCGTCCATATTGACCCAATCGGACACGCTGCCCATGGTGCAGAAGTTGGTCTTGTTGGCCGTCGCCCCCACCAGAATGGCTATGGCAAAGACTGACAGCAGGATTTGCAGATGAATTCCAGATTCCATTTTCTCTCCCCCCGAAGAAACGTTAAAGATGCGAAGAATACATCAAGTAGCGCGTGGGATCGGGTATACCCACCGCCTCGAAGCCGGCACGCCTTAAACGGCAGGCATCGCAACTTCCACACGCCCGCCCCAGATCATCAGCCTGATAACAGGAAACTGTTTGCCCGTAATCAACGCCCAATAACTGTCCGCGCCGGATGATTTCCGCCTTGGACAGTTCGATGAGCGGGGCGTGAAGTTGCAGGCGATGTCCTTCAACCGCGGCTTTGGTCGCCAGATTCGCCATCGTTTCAAAGGCGCGGATGTAGTCCGGTCGGCAGTCTGGATAACCGGAATAATCGACGGCGTTGACTCCGATGAAAATGTCGCAGGCTCCCAGGACTTCTGCCCAGGCCAAGGCTAGGGAAAGCATGACGGTATTACGGGCCGGCACGTAAGTGACAGGAATACCCGGCTGCACCCCTGTGGTGGGCACGGCAATGGTGGCATCGGTGAGGGCAGAGCCTCCAAACAGGTGAAGGTCCAATCGAATCACGCGATGTTCGATAGCCCCCAAGGATTGGGCTACCCGTTGTGCGGCCCCCAGTTCGGCGGTATGCCGCTGCCCGTAATCCACGGAAAGACAGTGACAACGATACCCGGCCTCTTGCGCAATGGCCAGTGTCGTGGCGGAATCCAGACCGCCGGAGAGCAATAGGACTGCGGGTTTCTCTGTAGTTTTCATCGGCGCGATTGTAAATCCGGGATAATCAAGCCATGAAACTCTTTATTCGCACTTTCGGTTGTCAGATGAATGAATACGACTCTGACCGCATGACGGATCTACTTCGGGCGGCTTTGAACGTGGAGGTGGTCGACCGTCCGGAAGAGGCGGACATCCTTTTGCTTAACACCTGTTCCGTGCGCGAAAAAGCACAGGAAAAGGTCTTCCACGAATTAGGCCGGTTTCGGCCATTGAAGCAAGCTAACCCAACACTCATCATCGGCGTGGGCGGTTGCGTCGCCAGTCAGGAAGGAAAAGCCATTCTGTCGCGCGCTCCCTTTGTGGATATTATTTTCGGGCCGCAAACCCTGCACCGCTTGCCTCAGATGATCGAGGAACGCCTGCGCACCGGTCGCACTCAAGTGGATGTTTCTTTTCCTGAAATGGAAAAATTCGATACGCTGCCTTCTTCCCGTCAGGAAGGGGTTTCGGCGTTTGTTTCGATCATGGAAGGGTGTTCCCGATTTTGCACTTACTGCATTGTTCCCTTTACGCGAGGCAATGAAGTATCGCGCCCGTTCATTGATGTAATGAATGAAGTAACCGCCCTGGCCGCCCGTGGCGTGAAGGAAGTGACGTTGCTGGGGCAAAACGTCAATAACTATCGTGACAAAACAGGGGTTGATCTGGCCGATATGATTGAAGCCGTGGCCGCCATTCCCCGTATTGAACGATTGCGTTACATGACATCGCACCCGCGCAGAATGACGCAACGGCTCTTCGATGTTTATGCGCGTGTGCCCAAGCTGGTTTCCCATTTGCACCTGCCGGTACAGGCCGGTTCTGATCGCATTTTGGCGGCGATGAAGCGCGGTTATACAGCCCTAGAATACAAATCGGTCGTCCGAAAACTGCGGGCAGTGCGCCCGGACATTTCCATTTCTTCGGATTTCATCGTGGGGTTTCCGGGTGAAACCGAGGATGATTTTGGAAAAACCATGACACTGATCGAAGAAGTCGGTTTCGATGCCAGCTTTTCCTTTCTCTTTAGCCCCCGTCCTGGTACCCCCGCGGCCGATATGCCGGATGACACCCCACCCGCGCTGAAATCCGAACGTCTTAAGCAGTTGCAGGGGGCCATCGAAGCACAATCTTTCGCTATCAGCGAAGGCATGGTCGGGCGTTGTGAACGTGTTCTGGTGGAAGGCACGGCTAAGAAAAATGCCGAGGAACTCTCTGGACGCACCGATAACAATCGTGTCGTCAACTTCGCGGGGGCCAAGCGGTTGATCGGCCATGTTGTCGAGGTTCATATCACCGCCGCCCTGCCTCATAGTCTGCGGGGAGAAGTGAGGGGACGGGAATGAAACACAGCCTTTCTTTAACCGTGCAATATGCCTGCCTAACGACACATGACCGATGTCCACTCGTCAGTAATGAAACAACTCGTCAAGCGGGCATGTGTTGTTCCACGCTAAGTGAAGGGTTGCCATCGCGTCCACAGGTGCGTCGCTGGGTACGGGCGGCCACACTACACAGCGCGCTGACGCTGACAGTTCGTTTTGTCGACGAGGAGGAAGGTCGAACCCTCAACCATCAGTATCGCGGAAAAGAGACGGCCACCAATGTGCTCTCTTTTGACTACGAAGACCCCCCAGGAGGCGATATCGTTCTCTGCGTTCCCGTGGTACTGCGCGAAGCCCGCGAACAGAAAAAAACTCCCGAAGCCCATTTCGCGCATCTCATCGTGCATGGCACGCTTCATCTGCAAGGCTACGATCACGAAACAACGCCAGACGCGGAACTGATGGAACGTCAGGAATGCAAGCTATTGGCTCGTCTGGGTTATCCGAATCCTTATGAGTAACTCGCATGGTCACGAAGCCCACCCCTGTCACATGAAATCAATGCGATTAAACGCCCGCCCCCCTTCGCCCCCCTTTCGGGGGGGTCTCATCGGCTCGCTACGCTCGATTATTACGGGGCACTCCGAATGAGTCTATTTCACGCTAACGGGCATGGCGAATCGCCACCCCGCATCATGAAACATGCCCCATTGACCCCCATCCCCACCCCAACCCTCCCCTTGAAGGGGAGGGAGTTAATCTCCTCCCCCTTCA
>JAUYFZ010000064.1 GCA_030689585.1 Rhodocyclaceae bacterium
CCCGATAATTACGAGACTTGTTTGTCCCTTCATTTTTACCCCATCCCCTCCCCAGCCCTCCCCTTGAAGGGGAGGGAGGCCGCAACAACCGCTTCGAGTACCCACTACAAACCGTATAGAGCCTCCTGTAATGAGTTCCCACAAAGGGCAAGGGCCTGACAGAAGTCAGGCCCTTGTTTGGGTTGCGGAGACAGGATTTGAACCTGTGACCTTCGGGTTATGAGCCCGACGAGCTGCCAGACTGCTCCACTCCGCGTCAGAGACTATAAAACCAGTACAGCCTTGTCATGGCAACAGGGCAGCACCTTCAAAAAACATCTGCATAAACTGGCGGAGCGGACGGGACTCGAACCCGTGACCCCCGACGTGACAGGCCGGTATTCTAACCAACTGAACTACCGCTCCATCGCCTGATTTAGCAGGGGGCGAATTATGCCCTAAAAATGGCACGAGTTATCACCTGTATGAAGAAAAATTTACAACCGCCCTCCCGCCCTCTCCGTTATGGCACAAAAGTGTTGATAACGCCTCGGGTCAATGCGCCCTGCATTCACCGCCTCTTTCACCGCACAGGAGGGTTCGGCTCTGTGGCGGCAATCCTGAAAACGACACTGGCCCAGTGTGGGCCGAAATTCCAGGAAGCTGTGTTCAATCTCCCCAAAGGAAAGATGTGACAGCCCGAATGCCTGCAAACCCGGGCTGTCGATGATCGCTGTCTCGTTTGTCTGCCGATAAAGCCTCGCATAAGTGGTCGTATGTTTGCCCGTATCCAGGGCGGTTGAAATCTCTCTGATCGCCGCACGGGCCTGAGGAAAAATGGCATTGATGAGCGTAGATTTCCCCATGCCCGATTGCCCCACCAGCACAGAGGTTTGGCCGGACAACCAGGGCATCAGAGCGGTTGCCTCATGGATCGCGGTCAGTTCCAGAACGGGATAGCCCAACGCGATAAAAGGAGCAAGCTGGGTGCGTGCAAAATCCAGTCTGTTTTCAAGGTCACACTTGTTCAGGACTATCAAGACACGCAGATGTTCATGTTCGGCCGCAACCAGCGCACGGGACAGCAATTCATCACTGAACGACGGTTCTGTTGCAACGACTAGGATAATTTGCGTGGCATTCGCGGCAATCAGTTTCTGCTTCCATTGATCGCTGCGATAGAGCAACGATTGGCGGGGTAACACTTCCAGAATCCGCGCCTGTGTGTCGCCTGCCAGTTCCAGTTGAACACGGTCTCCGCAGGCATAGATGCTGCGCTTGGCTTTGGGATAAGCCTCGACGCATCGCCCCTCGCTCGTTTCAACCTCATAGTGCCGCCCAAAGGCGGCCACGATGATCCCGTTCAATGGGCGATCACTTTGAGGCGAGCAATGCGTACAGCAGCAGGCGGGTGGGAATCGTGGAACATCGAGTAAATGGGATCAGGCGTGAGTGTGGCCGCATTATCCCGATAAAGTCCGACCAACGCGGAAATCAGGTCAGTCGGGTTCGTATGTCGAGCGGCATAGTCATCCGCTTCAAATTCATGCTGACGTGACAGCCATGACATCAAAGGAGCCAATGGAAAACTGAACACAGGCAGCACCATAGAAAACAGGATCAATGCCATCGCGGGATGGTCAGCGGAATAACCGACGTTCAGACTTTCATAAAACCAATCCTTGTCGATCAACACGCCCAGTAAGGCGAGAAGTAAAAAACTCAGAAGGGCTATAAGGAAAATACGTTTTTGAATATGGCGGTGCTTGAAATGTCCCAGTTCATGGGCTAATACCGCCTCCACTTCAGGGGGTTGCAGTTTTTCAATCAGGGTGTCGAAGAAGACGATACGTTTTGCTTTTCCAAGACCCGTAAAATAAGCGTTGCCGTGGCCGGTTCGCTTGGATCCATCCATCACAAAAAGACCCGATGCGGTGAAATGGCATCGTGCCAGCAGTGCTTCGATGCGGGTTTTAACGGGGCCTTCCGGCAGCGGCGAAAACTTGTTGAACATCGGCGCAATCCACGTGGGATACACCAGCAAGGCCAGCAGATTGATCCCTAGCCAGGTCATCCAAACCGCTAACCACCAAAGTGACCCCACGGCTCCCATCAGCCAGAGCACAGCCCCCAGTAACGGCGCACCGATGAGCGTCGTCAACAACAGTTGCTTGAGAATATCCACTCCATAGAGTGTCGGGGTCATCTTGTTAAAACCAAATCGCGATTCGATCACAAACGTCCTGAAGATCGAGAAGGGTAAGTCGACGACAAATCCCACCGCGCCCACACTGGCAAAGAGGGCCAACCCATGAAGAATGGAGGAATCGATCAAACTGGCCCAAAACTCGTCGAGCAACCTTAACAGGCCCCCAAAGGTAAAAATCAACAGCAAGACCGCCTCAACCACCGTTAGCACAAGCGAGACACGCGCCTTGGCCTGTGTGTAGTCGGCGGCCTTCTGGTGATCCGCTAGAGAAATGCGTTCCGAGAATTCCGAGGGAACCCCCGCCCGATGATGCAGAACATGACGCGCCTGCCTCAAAATCAACCAGAGATGCAATGTAGTTCCCGCAGTCAGAGCGAGCAGAAAGAGAATGGAAAAGGTCATAAATGTGAAAGAATACGTTTTTCGTTTTGTAGATGGAGGAAATTATGGCACAAGATGCTAACGCACTCGTCTGGCTGGATATGGAAATGACCGGTTTGGAACCGGACCGCGACCGCGTCATCGAACTGGCCATCGTCATCACCAACAATCAGCTGGAAGTCATTGCCGAAAGTGTTGTCTGGACGATACATCAATCCGATGCCATCCTCGATACCATGGATGACTGGAACAAAAAAACTCATGCAAAATCGGGCCTCATCGAAAAAGTCAAAACTTCACCGTTGACGGAAGCGGAGGTCGAAACACAATGCCTGGACTTCCTGAAACACTTCGTTCCCGCAGGGAAATCTCCCATGTGCGGAAACTCCATCTGCCAGGATCGCCGCTTCATGGCACGTTGGATGCCGAAACTCGAAGCCTGGTTCCATTACCGGAACCTCGACGTGTCCACACTCAAAGAACTTTGCAAACGGTGGCAACCCGACCTGGCCAAAGGAGTTAAAAAAGGGGGGAAACATGAGGCACTGGCCGATATTCATGAATCCATCGAGGAAATGCGTTATTACCGTGCGAATTTTCTCAAAGGATAATGTGTTTGCCTACCTTGTAAGCGTTGATCCACGGCATCCACAGCGTCGTTAAAAGCACCCACGACAAGGTCACTCCGCTGGCCCAGCGAAAAACCGGTCTCCACGGAGACCGAGGCAATTTTGTAAGATGCCATCCCCAAATGAACGTCACGACACCTCCCATCATCAACGCCATGAGGGAGGCTTCCGCGTGAAATCCTGGGGCTAACTTTGCAAAATTTCGGGCAATCTGTGTCGGCCATCCGAGATGAAGCGCACTGGCCCCCAACCAGATCAGCCCCATCGCTCCGGTAAAAGTCACACATCCGAACCAATCGAAGGCACTGGCAGCTCCCCGTTTCAACCGAATGCTTCCTTCTGCCGCCAACAGCACTAAGGGAACTAAGAGCGGCAACGCGAGGGTATACCGCGCTTCATGCGTCAAGAACCACAAAAGAGCGCATAGAGTTCCCACCAACGGTAATAGCAGTGAACTCAATCGACGACGATTCAGCCAAATCGACCAGAGAGCCAAGGGCAGTGCCGGCCATGTAAACCAGATCAAGAGCTTCAGATGTGCTTGCGTCGGGATATTCCATGCCAACGCCCCCGCCAGTCCTTCCGAATGCCACCACGCATCGAGAAATATCGGTGCGTAGTGGGCCAATACAATGAATGCCGTCATCACGGCACGGTTTTGTATCCGAGCCACTCCCCAATAAACGAGCGACAGCACGGCTAAACCGGCCATGGCCGGTTGTGCTTCGTGTAAGGTCAAGAAACCCAGCGTGCCGATAAGCAGCAAGGGGGTTATCCAACCCATCCAACGATCTTTCTGACCATACAGAGCTTGTGCCGCACCCGTCAGGCCGATTAACGCAATGGCCCCGAAAACAGAGGAAGCCAGTCGAGCCCCTTCATGGAAAAGCAGCCATCCGCGTGTCAGCCAAGCCGTGGCAACAGCCATCCCGTAATAGAGAAGTTCTGCGAAATGCCAAGGTGATGTTCCGGCGAGAGTCGCCCCCCATTCACGCTGACCGGTGAAAAACGCATACGCAACGCCGATATGGCGAGCGTCTTCAGTTTTCCACGGATCATGGTCAACCACGCCCGCCAGCAAATACAGTCCGCACAACAAGAACACCCACCCCCAAGGGTGGGAAGGTTCAGACTGCCGTAGCAGTCGCCGTACCTTTTCCATACTTCTTGTTAAACCGTTCAACACGCCCGGCGGTATCGACGATCTTCTGCTTACCCGTATAAAACGGATGGCAAGAAGAACAAACCTCGATATGCAGTGGCTTGTGATTGGTCGATCGCGTACTGAACTGGCTGCCACAACTGCAAGTCACTTCAATTTCGCCGTATTTTGGATGGATACCGTCTTTCATTTTCTGTCCTTGAGATCATTCAACCGGGCCGCGATTATCCATGAAACGCCTCATCGAATCAATCATTTCAAGAAATCTCAAGAAATGACTGTCTTCGCCGATAGTGATAGTATAAGCAACTGCTTCTCATAGGATATACGATGATCGAAACTCCTTTTACGGATACCGACGCTTGGATGCTGTTTTACAGCGAGGTCGAGTTGCCCGTTTTACGACGAACCGTCCGTGAACTTGACGAATTGAGGGCCATTGCAGAAAAAGTGAATGGTCGCGTTCTTGCCTCTATCATTCTCCAAGACCCCCTGATGACCTTGCGAGTACTCGCCTATATCGAAGAACGTCGCCGAAAAAGCCAGACAGCAGACATCACGACCATTGAACGCGCATTGATGATGATCGGCATTGATCCCTTCTTCGCACACTTTAGCCAGCTTCCTACCATCGAGGATCATCTCAAAGGGCATTCCGAAGCATTGTTGGGGTTGCTCAAGGTCATCCATCGTGCCCGCCGCGCCGCTTATTGGTCGCGTGATTGGGCTATTCTTCGCCACGATCTCGATGTAGACGAAATCACCGTGGCCACGCTATTACATGATGCCGCTGAAATGCTGATGTGGTGTTTCGCGCCCAACCTGGCCATTCAGGCACGCAACATGCAAACCCGGAATCGTGCTCTACGGAGTACCTATGTTCAAGAACAGGTTTACAACACCCGGCTCGCCGATCTTCATACCGCACTCGTCAAAGTATGGCACTTGCCTGAATTATTGACCCATTTGATGATCCGTACCGATAACCCCCGCGTGAAGAATGTCACCCTCGCCGTCGATCTGGCGCGTCATTCCGCCAATGGATGGAATGATGCCGCCTTGCCAGATGACTTTACTGCCATTGAGGAACTGCTGCACCTGTCGCCGGAGGCACTGAAGCATCGCTTGGATATACCAGAACAACCGCCTACGGAGACACACCCAGCCAGCCAGACACCCCAATAATGGCTAATAGCAGCAGGGCCAGTACGAGTGTGCGCCAGACCAAGCCCACGGTACGTTGCATAAGATTTACATCCATTTCCTCTTTTGCGCCCAAAGCCCCCATGCCCGCTGCCCGGAGAATGTGGTCATCCGCCGCTCCGCGCCAACATCCCACGGCTTCTTCGAAGTCCCCCACGACAGCAAAGGCAATCGCCGTCAACCGCACCGGTAGCCAGTCGATGACAACAAAGGCACGCCGTGCAAATGGATTTGCGCCCTCTGCTTCAAAGAATGCCGCCAAGCGATACAACAATGCCCCCGCTGGGCCCAATAGGGAAAACCAGAAAAGGGGAGCAAATACGTGGCGATGTGACGACTGAAAAGCCGTTTCAATGGAAATCGTTACAAGTTCTTCGGCCGTCGACTCAGAAAGATCGTGCGGGGCAACCCAATCAGACAAAATACGCCGTGCACTCGATAGGTCGTTCGCGCCCAGTGCTTGATGAATATCGGTGAAAAAATGACTGAATTGGCGAAAACCCATCGTCAGATACAGTGTCACCACGCCCAATAACAGTCCGAGCAACCATGCCTCTCCCGCAACCAGTATTCCCTGAAAAATCAACAAAAACGTGGCAGGTAATGCCACCCCTAGGCTCCATGCAATCGCCCCTCCCATTCCCTCGCCCTCCGCACGATAATTCCGGAGAAGATTTGCCCATGAACGCAAGACAAGGTTCACCCGCCCCCGATCCAAAGGTCGGGCCTGTTCAAGCAACAAGGCGAAAATCACTAGCAGGAGTGTCATAAAATGAGGAAAATTATCAGGAGAAAATGTTTGCCATGAAACCCGTTGCCATCTTTCGTCACAGTCCAGCAGAAGGGCCGGGCTATTTTGCCACCTTTCTGGAGAACCATTCGATTCCGTGGCAGCTCTTTTCAATCGATGCAGGAGATTCTCCCCCGGCCTCTCCTGAAGAATTTGCCGGATTGTGTTTCATGGGAGGGCCGATGAGTGTTAATGATGACCTGCCTTGGCTCCCTTTGGCATTCGCACTCATTCAAAAAGCAGTCGACTTGAATATCCCCGTCATCGGTCACTGTCTGGGCGGTCAGTTGATGAGTCGCGCACTGGGCGGAATCATCACGAAAAACCCCGTCAAAGAACTAGGATGGGGCGAAGTGATCGTCACGGATCTGCGGGCCGTGGACTGGCTAGGAGAGATGGACCGGTTCGAAGCCTTTCACTGGCATGGAGAAACTTTTTCGATTCCACCGGGAGCCACACGACTTCTGGCGAGTCGCGAATGTGCCAACCAAGCCTTTGTTTTGGGTCCCCATCTGGGCCTGCAATGTCATGTTGAAATGACAGAACCCATGATTCGCCTCTGGAACCAGGCGTGGGCAGACGAAAAAGCATCCCCCAGTCCATCGGTACAAACACCGGATCAGATGATGGAACACGTCGAACCCCGCATTGCCGCCATGCGTCAGGCCGCCAATCGACTCTACACCCACTGGATTGCCCACCTTGCCTCCTGAAATCATCACGGTCACGGAACTTAACCGCTTGGCACGGAACGCACTGGAGCGCGAATTTTCCACACGCTGGGTCACCGGAGAAATATCCAATCTGACGCTAGCCACTTCCGGACACCTCTATCTCACCCTCAAGGATGAAAATGCCCAAGTACGTTGCGCCATGTTTCGTCATCGGGCACAAGGACTTCCCTTCCGGCCCGAAAACGGTCAGCAGGTGGAAGCCTTCGCCAAAGTCTCGCTCTATGAACCTCGCGGCGACTATCAGCTCAATATCGAATCCCTACGTCGAGCCGGTCTGGGCCGTTTGTACGAAGCCTTTGTGCAGTTACGCGAAAAACTCGCCAGAGCAGGGTTGTTCAACGAACAAAATAAACGAAACCTGCCTCGCTTTCCTCATACCATCGGCATCATCACTTCGCCGCAAGCCGCCGCCTTTCAGGATGTGCTGGCCGCTTTCAAACGGCGTGCGCCTCATGTACGACTCATCCTCTACCCCACACGCGTGCAAGGACAAGAAGCGGCGGCCCAAATCGTCGAAGCGTTAACCCTCGCCGCCTCACATGCATGCTGTGACCTACTTCTTCTCGTGCGCGGTGGCGGTAGTCTGGAAGACCTCTGGCCCTTCAACGAAGAGAGCGTGGCACAGGCCCTGTCGACCTGCCCTATTCCCGTCATCAGCGGCGTTGGCCATGAAACAGACCTCACCATTGCCGACCTGACGGCGGATTATCGCGCAGCCACCCCCACGGCAGCCGCAGAAATCGCCAGTGCGGGCTGGGTTCAAGCAACCCAAGAAATCGAACAACTTGCCCAGGCATTACGTTCAACCCTGCGTGCAACGCTTGAAAAACACATGCAACGACTCGATCTCCTGTCCCGACGATTGGTCCATCCCGCACAGCGGTTAGCCCGCACGCGAACCGATCTGCTTTTACTTAGACAACGCTTGATATTGAGCGGACAACGCCATCTGCAACGACAAACCGCTCGTCTGGAACGTCTGTCGACCGGACTGTCTGCCCTCAATCCCACGGCAGTGCTATCACGCGGCTATGCCATCGCCCTGAATGCAGAATCGCAAGCCATCCGCGATAGTCGTCAAATCACCCCTAACGAGACCCTGACCCTGCGTTTTGCAAAAGGCAGCAGTAAAGTAGTTGCCATTCAGATATTTCCCGACTAATATAGTCGGGCATACAGAAGTACCCACAACCTAAGGAGAATTTTCATGGAACACACATTACCCCCCCTGCCCTACGCGATGGACGCTCTGGCACCGCACCTGTCGAAGGAAACTTTCGACTATCACTATGCCAAGCATCATCAGGCCTATGTCACCAATCTCAACAACCTCATCAAAGGGACCGACTATGAGGCACTTGATCTTGACACCCTCGTCAGACAAGCACCTGCCGGTGGCATCTACAACAACGCAGCACAGGTCTCCAACCACAGTTTTTTCTGGCACTGCATGAAACCTGCGGGAGGGGGGATGCCGTCAGGCGCATTGGCGGATGCCATCCACAAAAAATGGGGAGGATTCGATGAGTTCAAGAAGGCGTTCCAAACGTCCGCCGTTGGCAACTTCGGTTCCGGTTGGACGTGGCTCGTCAAAAAAGCCGATGGTTCTGTCGACATCGTCAATATGGGTGCCGCAGGCACTCCCCTCACCACAGAGGACAAACCACTTCTGTGTGTCGACGTTTGGGAACACGCCTACTACATCGACTACCGCAATGCCCGCCCGAAATTCGTCGAGACTTTCCTCGACAAACTGGTTAATTGGGATTTTGCAGCGAAGAACTTTGCCTGATAACTACCGTGCAGGGGGCACACGCTCAACACCGTTGATCGGTGTTCCCGCACTCAACCCTCGCTGTTGAAACCAACCTGCGTTCATCTCTAGGGCATATTTGGTCGGTCGATCCGAACAGTGGCTCACCTCGGACAGGGGTTGCATCTCTTCCACGTTGATGATGCGCCCCCGTTCATCCAGAAAAGCTACGGATAACGGAAGCGGCGTGTTCTTCATCCACATGCACTGATGGGAAGGCACATCAAACACAAAGAGCATTCCTCGATGGGGCGGCATGGATTTTCGATGCATCAATCCCTGCATTCGCTGCTCACGGGTATGTGCCACTTCGGCTTCGATACGATGAATACCGGCGGATAGCGTTAAAAACTGTGCCCACGCGGGGGTCGAGAAAACAACGAACGCGACGAACGTGACGCATGGGCAAAAAATAAGTTTCTTCATAAGAAAAAAACCTGCTGGATACGATATCGCACCCAGCAGGCTTAAATGATCTTCTGAGGGATTAGGCTCGGGAGATGTTTGCTGCTTGCTTGCCTTTCGGGCCCTGAACGATATCGAAAGCAACTTTTTCGCCTTCTTTCAGAGTTTTGAAGCCAGCCATTGTGATGGCGGAAAAGTGAGCGAACAAATCTTCGCTGCCATCATCCGGGGTGATGAAACCAAAACCTTTTGAATCGTTGAACCACTTGACGGTACCAGTTGCCATGAGCTTATTTCCTAAAATAAAAAACACACCGCCACCCAACGTGGGCGACGAACGATGTTTGCGATACAAGCTCTTGACAGAGAATAGAAGGCCAAGTGGTAAATCCAGTAATTCTTGAAGCACCGACTTAGGACCCACCGCTGCGGCGGACCTTGAACCAAACACGAAACGCGTTTTACGCACTTTACCCCTAAGCGTCAAGTGGATTGTGAAAAAATATTGAACAAGCCCCATGAATGCCGCTTGTTCCCCCCTTGCATTCGGGTGCACTGGCCTTCATTCGCATTAGAATCTGTCGCATGAATGAGCAACAATCCCATCGTGAATTCGACAACCTTCTGGAGGCAAGCCCTATCAAGCCCCCGCCGATGGTTCGCGTGGTGTTGTTAAACGACGACTTCACGCCGATGGATTTCGTGATCGTCGTACTGCAAAAATTCTTCGGGTTGGCCGGTGATAAGGCCACGACCGTCATGCTCAAGGTTCACAGGGAAGGTCGTGCTGTTTGTGGAATCTATCCGAGAGATGTAGCCGCTACCAAAGTAAGGCAAGTCTTGTTATTTGCAAAAACGCACCAGCATCCGCTGGCCTGCGTGATGGAGGAGAACTGAAGTGATTACCCAGGAACTCGAAGTTTGTCTTCATATGGCCTTTGTTGAAGCACGGCTCAACCGCCATGAATTCATCACCGTGGAACATTTGCTCTTGATGCTGCTCAACAACCCCGCTGCAGCCGAAATTCTACGTGCCTGTGCCGTAGATTTTGATCTGTTGCGCCGGGACATTCTGACCTTCATTGAACGGCATACCCCCACTGCCCCAGGGTCGAAGGAAATCGATTCCCAGCCTACCCTAGGATTCCAGCGCGTCATCCAGCGTGCCATCCTGCATGTGCAATCGGCCGGGAAAAAAACAGTCACAGGTGCCCATGTCCTCGTCGCCATTTTCAGCGAGAAAGACGCTCATGCCACTTTCTTCCTCCATAAGCAGAACATCACGCGCCTTGATGTGGTCAATTACATTTCACACGGCATCACCAAACTTCCACAACCCGCTGGCGTGGAAGAGGAACCGTCTGAACAGAACGGGAAACCCAAGTCTCCCCCCAATCCGCTGGAAAGCTTTACACAAAACCTCAACAAAGCCGCCCTCGCAGGCAAAATCGACCCTCTGATCGGGCGAGAGAAGGAACTGGAGCGCGTCATACAAACCCTGTGCCGTCGTCGGAAAAACAACCCGTTGCTGGCCGGAGAAGCCGGTGTGGGTAAAACCGCCATTGCAGAAGGATTGGCCAAACGTATCGTCGACGGATGCGTGCCGGACATCCTCGCCAACGCCTCCGTGTATGCCCTCGACATCGGGGCACTTCTGGCCGGCACCAAGTATCGGGGAGACTTCGAACAACGGCTCAAAGCTGTCTTGAAACAGTTGGCCGCTGATCCCAACGCGGTGCTGTTTATTGACGAAATTCATACGATCATCGGAGCAGGAGCCGCTTCCGGCGGCACGCTGGATGCCTCCAATCTACTCAAGCCCGCCCTGTCTTCCGGTGCCTTAAAGTGCATCGGCGCAACCACTTATAAGGAATTTCGGGGGATATTCGAGAAAGACCACGCGCTTTCCCGGCGTTTCCAGAAAATCGATGTCGTCGAACCCTCCGTTGAAGAAACAATTGCCATCCTGCGCGGCCTCAAAAGCCGGTTTGAAGAACATCATGGCATCCGTTATTCGGCGACGGCCCTCAGCCATGCCGCAGAACTTTCTGCAAAATACATCACGGATCGTCACCTGCCGGATAAAGCCATCGATGTCATCGACGAAGCAGGAGCCGCCCAACGCGTCCTGCCAAAATCCAAACAGAAGAAGGTCATTGGTAAGCAAGAAATCGAAGAAATCGTCGCACGAATCGCTCGCATTCCGCCCCAGCATATTTCTGCCGATGACCGTTCCATCCTCAAAAATATCGACCGCGATCTCAAGGCCGTCGTGTTCGGCCAGGACCCTGCGATTGAAGCCTTGGCGCGTGCCATCCGCATGTCACGATCCGGTTTGGGCAACCCACAAAAACCTATCGGATGCTTCCTGTTTTCAGGCCCCACAGGCGTGGGAAAAACAGAAGTGGCTCGACAGCTCGCCTACGGCATGGGAATCGAACTCATCCGGTTCGACATGTCCGAATACCAAGAACGTCACGCAGTCAGCCGTTTGATCGGTGCTCCTCCGGGCTATGTCGGATTCGAACAGGGAGGGCTACTCACGGAAGCCATCACGAAAAAACCTCACGCCGTTTTGCTGATTGACGAGATTGAAAAAGCGCATCCAGATATTTTCAACATCCTGCTTCAAGTGATGGATCACGGCACGTTGACCGATAATAATGGCCGTAAGGCAGATTTTCGCCACATCATCCTCGTGATGACGACCAATGCTGGCGCGGAGGCATTGCAAAAAACGGTCATGGGTTTCACCACGACGAAAGCCGCCGGAGACGAAATGGCAGACATCAAACGCATGTTCTCGCCAGAATTCAGAAACCGGCTGGATGCCATCGTTTCGTTCAAACCCCTCAATACCGAGGTGATCCTGCGTGTGGTCGATAAATTCCTGATGCAACTGGAAAATCAATTACATGAGAAAAAAGTCGAGGCGATATTCACCGATACCCTGCGTGCCTGGCTCGCTGAAAAAGGATTTGACTCCCTGATGGG
>JAUYFZ010000067.1 GCA_030689585.1 Rhodocyclaceae bacterium
TCACGGTATTTTGACGGGGTTGTTAAGGGCACTCTCGGAAGCAGGGATTGACCCCAATCATCTTCTGAATGTATCCGGTATCGGTTGTTCTTCGCGTCTGCCCTATTTCGTAAAATCCTACAAGATGCACACCTTGCACGGACGTGCGGGGCCGGTGGCGACAGGGGCACAGTTGGCCCGACCTGATCTGGCGGTCGTTGTCACCGGCGGTGATGGCGACGGGTTTTCCATTGGTGGCGGGCACATGCCGCATCTGGCCAGGAAAAACGTCAATATGACCTATGTGTTGATGGACAACCACATTTATGGATTGACCAAGGGGCAGGTGTCGCCTACGTCCCGTCCGGAAATGAAAGCCTCCACCACCCCTTACGGGGGCGTCGAACCGCCGCTGGACCCGGTGCTTTATATGTTGACCTATGGAGCCAGTTTTGTCGGTCAAGCCTTTGCGGGCAATGTCAAATTGATTACGAAACTCATCAAGGAAGGGATGGAGCACAGGGGATTTTCTTTCATTAACGTGCTATCCCAGTGTCCGACCTTCAATGAATTGGATGACGCCAAATTCTTCAAGGCGGCTTGTGAAGAAGTCTCGCCGGAACATGACGTGACCGACCTGATCGCAACCATGCGGGTGGTGGGTGAGGCGAATCAGGCCGGACGCACCGCAACCGGCCTGCTCTATAAAGTGACGCGCCCCACGCTGGATGAAGAAATGGCGGCTCTGGTAACGCAGGTGGGGGGGCACAAAGAGTACGATTTACGCAAGATCATTGATCTTTCTCGCCCATGACTTCACTAACGAGACATGACCGATTGCCTCTCGTGAATAATGAAACCACTGGTCAGTCTGGCATGTGTCGTTCCACGTTAACAATCAATGGCATGGTGGTTGAAGCCGAATCGCACATGACGTTGGTTGAAGCGGCGTGGGCGGGTGGCGTGCCACGCACCTCCAATGTCGGTTGTCTGGAAGGCGTGTGTGGTTCCTGTCGAGTTATGTTGCGTCGAGGCAAGGTGGTGACGGTGGCGTTGGCCTGCCAGACTTTCGTTGAATCCGGTATCGAGGTGGTATTCCTGCCTCCTCAGGAAGCCCCTCATCATCATTATCGCATCGAGGAATTGAGCGATAGTTGGGATATTCAGGCTAGATTTCACGAGATATTTCCTGAAGCGGCCCATTGTCGGCATTGCCACGGTTGCGGGGCTTCTTGTCCGAAAGGCATTTCGGTGGAAGAAGGCGTGGCACTGGCTTCTACCGGTCGTTTTCAGGAGGCGGGCGAGATATTTTTTGAGTGTGTCATGTGTGAATTATGCGATTCGGCCTGTCCGGAAAGAATCGCTCCCGCGCACGTGGGATTGTTTAGTCGGCGGGTGACGGCGCATTTTCACTTACGCCCCCCCAATCTGATCAATCGGTTGGAATCGCTACGCAAGAGTGAGCATTCACATGAATAACGGCACTTCCTTTGGCGAGGCACTGGCGGCCTATCGACCTGATGCGACGATGGAGACGCTGTCCGCGTTGGTTGATCCTGACGCGTTGCTGGCTGCTTATCATCCCGATTTTTTTAGTGAAGCTGCGGGGCACTTGGTCATTGGTGCGAATGCAGGGGAAAGTTGTCAGCGGGAATTGATGAATCTTTTGCAAGCCGAAGCGATCATCGACGAGGCCGATTTGGCGGGTACGCCGGTGACCGAATCGGATGTGCTGGTGATCGGCGGCGGCGGGGCGGCCTGTGCGGCGGCATTAGCGGCCGCCGGACGAGGGGCTCGCGTGGTGATGGCGGCCAAATTGCGGTTGGGTGATTCCAACACGGTCATGGCGGAAGGCGGCATTCAGGCCGCTATCGAGCCGGACGACACTGCCGAACGACATGTTCAGGATACGTTACGTGGCGGCCATGAGGCCGGCGATCCGGCTTTGGTCGCCGCCATGGCCGACGATGCACCGGAGGTGATCCGCTGGCTCATTCGTCAGGGGATGCAATTCGATCAAACGGATAGCGGTGATCTGGCCACACGACGGGCCGGTGGGATGAGTGCCGCCCGCATTGTCCATTGCCGCGACTACACGGGGCTGGAAATGATGCGAGTGTTGCGTGAGGCCGTCATCCAGCATCGGGGGATTGAAGTCCGAGAGCAAAGCCCTGTCGTGGAACTGCTGTCCAACGAAGTGGGAGAGCGGTGCGTGGGGGCTGTTATTCGTTCACTGACGGATGGACGCTATGCCATGGTGCGTGCGCGTGCGGTCATTCTGGCGACGGGGGGGTTGGGGCGATTGCATCTGAATGGCTTTCCGACCTCCAATCATTTGGGTGCGACGGGGGATGGGCTGGTGTTGGCCTATCGCATCGGTGCACGATTGCGAGAAATTGATTCCTTTCAATATCATCCGACGGGACTGGTGAATCCGGCCCATCTTTCTGGAAAAATTGTGACGGAAGGCGTGCGTGCGGCAGGAGCCTTGCTCATCAACGGAACAGGTCAGCGATTCATTGATGAACTGCTGCCTCGCGATGTCGTCTGTGCCGCAATTCTGCGCGAATGCAGGGAAGGACGCGGTATTCATACGGAAGATAACGCTCGTGAAGGTGTTTGGCTGGATACCCCGCGTCTGGAGCAGGCGCAACCGGGGCTTCTGGCCTCGCAGTTTCCGAAATTACTGGCCCGTACCCGTGTTTCCGGGATCGACCCTCGGGTGACTCCCTTACTGGTGCATCCTACGTTGCATTACCAAAACGGCGGCGTGGTGGTGGATAGTCAGGGCGCAACCACTGTGCCGGGGCTGTTCGCCGCAGGCGAAGTGACGGGCGGACTTCATGGACGCAACCGCATCATGGGGAACGCCCTGCTGGAAATTATCAGCTTTGGTCGTCGAGCGGGGGCGGCGGCGGCAGCGTGCCATGATCGAGGGCCTAAAAAAGTAACGTTGGAGCATATCAACCGAATGCGGCGGGCCATTACTTTGGCGGGATTGTCTAGTGAACAACGTGCTCCCCGCATCCTTCCACCTTATGCGACGAAGGGCTTATGGGCACTTCTATAAACCCAAACTTCGTCGCGATACTGCGTAGCTCACAAAAAATTACTCCTTACATATCAAACATATGCGGCGTCGCAATTTTTCGTTCGCGCCTTGTCTCGCTTAGAATTTTGAGTTTATAGAAATGCCCTTATGGAACCGCTGAATCAAAATCTGCTGCATCTTGATCGACGGGTCGGTGCCGATCTGGTCCGCTGGAAAAAGTCGGGCGGTGGGCAGGCACTGGCCAAAGCCATGACGCTTGATCCTGTTACGTTGATAGAAACCGTTCGTGAAGCGGGATTGAGGGGGTTAGGCGGCAGTGGTTTTCCGGTTTGGCGTAAATGGGAGATGGTGTCCCGTGAAGCGGGCAAGCCGGACAAATATCTGGTCGTCAACGGCAATGAAGATGAACCCGGCACCTTGAAGGATCGTCTGTTGCTGGCAGAAACGCCGCATCAGGTGATCGAAGGGGCTTTGATCGCTGCCCGGGCGGTGGGAGCCAATCGGGTGATTTTCTATATCAATCCTGATCTTGCCGCCTCACTCACCGCCATGAAAGAGGCCTTGGCCCAGTGGAACATAGAAAACATTTCTGTAACTACTCAGGTCGGCGGCGTCAATCTCCCTCCCCTTCAAGGGGAGGGTTGGGGTGGGGATGGGGTTCTACGCGGAATTCTTCCCCCCATCCCCCTCCCGGCCTCCCCCTTGAAGGGGGAGGAGATCTGTGTTCCGACCGGACCTGAGT
>JAUYFZ010000096.1 GCA_030689585.1 Rhodocyclaceae bacterium
CTGCCTCCCCCTTGAAGGGGGAGGAGAGCTGTGTTCCGACCGGACCTGAGTAGTTACCCTGAGTCGTTTGAAGATAATGAGCCGCAGGGCCTAATTCTGGAATGAGGATGTCCGGCGCGATTTCCAGCAGAGGCATCAGTACGAAGGCGCGTTCGTGCAGTCGCGGATGGGGAAGGGTCAGCGTGGGAGATTTCATGACCGTATCGCCATAAAGCAACAAATCGAGATCCAGAGTGCGGGGGGCGTTCTTGATGCTTCGCACACGCCTGAAGCGGGCTTCAATGTCAAACAGCGCGTCTAGTAAGGCTAACGGTGACTGGTGGGTGTCTATGGCTGCGACGGCATTGATGAAGTCCGGTTGATTTTGTAAACCGACGGGGGCTGTTTGATACAGCGAGGAGATAGCGACCAGCGAGGAATCGCGTAAAGCGGTCAGTGCTTTAATGGCTTCATTGATCGTGTGGGTGGAATCACCCAAGTTTGAACCTAATGCGACGAAAGCACGCGACACGGCACGATCTCTGTCGTGGTTTCAGAGGGATGCCCCCGCCCGCGTGAACTACGTGAACGTCGTCGTTTTTTGGTGTCTTCCGGTTGTAACAGTGCTTCCCGGTGTTGCGGGTCGCTCTCTTGAAATTGTTTCCACCAATCGGCCAGTTCTTGTTTGATTTCTCCACTTTCAGCCCGTAGCACTAGAAAATCCCAAGCGGCCCGAAAGCGCAGTTGTTCGACGAGTCGGAAGGGATGTCGCCCTGTTCGCTTTTCAAAACGCGGTTGAAGTGCCCAGAGTTCCTTGATGTCGGCTGCGATGCGTCGGGTAATGGCGAGTTTTTCGGCCTGTTGATCGAGCACGGAATCCATGGCCAGGTACAAAGCAGGGGTCGGTAGCTCATCGGCTTTTTTGCGAATTTCCCAGTTGGAAAGCACCTCATGCCAGAGCAGGGTTGCAAACAGGAAACTAGGCGAACAGGGCAAGTTAGCGCGAACACGGTCATCCGTGGAACGCAGGGCCAACATGACGAAGCGTTCTCCTAGGGGTTGTTCCAAAATCACGTCTAACAAGGGCAATAGTCCGTGATGAAGGCCGGCATCGCGAAGCCGTTTCACGCATTCGACAGCATGGCCCGAAATCAGGAGCTTCAACATTTCATCGAATAGCCGAGCGGCCGGTACGTTTTCGATGAGGTTCGCCATCGTCGGAATGGGGTCGGACGTTCCCGGATCAATCGTAAAACCAAGTTTCGCCGCTAAACGGATGGCACGAAGCATTCGCACGGGGTCTTCGCGGTAACGATCACGCGGCGTGCCGATCATGCGCAGGGTTTTGCATTTGATGTCATCAACCCCGTTGTGATAATCCAGCACCGTTTCACGCACGGGGTCGTAATAAAGGGCGTTGAAAGTGAAATCCCGTCGGGCGGCATCGTCTTCAATGCTGCCCCAGACGTTGTCTCGCAGCACCCGGCCATGTTCATCCTTCAGCGTATCTTCGTCGTGTGCCGCACGAAAGGTAGACACTTCCAGCGTCTCCGCCCCCTGCATGACATGGACAATCTGAAAGCGACGGCCGATGATGCGCGAACGACGAAAGATGTGTCGAACCTCATCTGGCGTGGCATTGGTGGCAATATCAAAATCCTTGGGGAGAATGCCGGCTATCAAATCTCGCACCGCACCGCCGACGATATAGGCTTGATGTCCTGCTTTTTGAAGAGCTTCGCAGGTGCGTCGTGCGCCGGAAGAAACCTGTTCGCGCCGGATGCCGTGACGAGCCGCCGCAATCGTGGCGGGTTGATGGCGACCCGGCTTGGAACGCCGGAAAACTTTGGCAATGGTGTGGTGAAATAGTTTTCGAATCATGGGGGGCGATAATACGTCATCTTTTCTGACGACATTCTAGCAATTCCCATCGTTCCATCAGTTGATGCAATTCTTGTTCGATGGCGGCTAGACGACAGGCAATGGCCTGTGTTTCCAAAGGATTCCGGTGAGTAGCAGGGTCTTCCAGCCGAAGGGTGAGGTGTCTTTGCTCATTTTCAAGCACCTCAATGGCTTCCGGTAACGAGTCGAGTTCGCGCTGTTCTTTCCAGGAAAGTTTGACCGTTGTCGGGGAGGTGGACGTGGTGGGTTGTTTCGGAGAGGGGGCGGGAGAAGTGGCGGTAGAAGAGGTGGCAGAAGAGGTCGACGAAACCGGTTGCCGACGTGTTCGCGCCCAATCGTCATACCCTCCGGCGTATTCATGCCAACACCCATCGCCTTCGGAGGCAATGGTCTGGGTCACAATGGCATCGAGAAAAGCACGATCATGGCTCACTAAAAAAACCGTGCCTTCGTAATCTTGCAAAAGGGATTCGAGCAATTCCAGCGTTTCAATGTCTAAGTCGTTGGTCGGCTCGTCCAACACCAGCACATTGGCGGGGCGGGCGAATAACCGCGCCAGCAAAAGCCGGTTCCGTTCGCCCCCGGAAAGCGATTTCACAGGAGACCGGGCGCGTTGGGGGGCGAAAAGAAAATCACCGAGGTAACCCACCACATGTTTTTTGACTCCGGCAATATCCACATAGTCCGATCCGGGAGAAATAACATCGGAGAGCATCGCCTCTGGATCCAACTGCACTCGGAACTGGTCGAAATAAGCGACTTCCAGCTTGGTACCCCGTCGGATCGTCCCACTATCCGGTTGCAATTCGCCTAAGATCAAGCGTAGCAACGTCGTTTTACCGGCTCCGTTAGGCCCGATCACGCCGATACGATCTCCTCGCAGAATGCGGCAGGAAAAATCGCGGACGATGGGAACGATTGGGGCAGGGGCTGTGCCGAATGTTTTGTTGACATGATGCAATTCAGCCACCATCTGGCCGCTCTTGCCCCCCGTATCAATCTGTAATTTGACGCTATCAAGCCGGTCGCGTCGTGCAGTACGTTCTGCGCGCAATTGGTCGAGCCGCTGAACGCGAAAAACCGCCCGGGTACGACGTGCTTCAACCCCTTGTCGAATCCAAGTTTCTTCTGCCTTCAACAGTTTGTCGAATCGTGCGTTTTCGCGGAATTCATCGGCTAACTGGGCCATTCGTCGCTGTTGATAGGTAGAGAAACTACCTGGAAAACTCGTTAGTTTCCCCCGATCCAGTTCAACGATGCGGGTGGCGAGCCGATCCAAAAAACGCCGGTCGTGCGTGATGAACAGAAGGGGCACGCCAGAACCCAGCAGAAATTCTTCCAGCCATTCAATCGCGGCAATATCCAGATGATTGGTTGGCTCATCCAGCAGCAAGGCATCCGGTGCCAACGCCATGGCCCTTGCCAACGCAAGGCGTTTTTTCTGTCCACCGGATAACACGCCCACCTTAGTGTCAGCCTCCAAGCAAAAGCGCGAAATGGCCTGTTCTGCCCGAAATGCGTAAGTCCAAGTTTCCTGATGAGTGGTGTCATG
>JAUYFZ010000106.1 GCA_030689585.1 Rhodocyclaceae bacterium
TATGACAACACCCTGTTTCATCGGGTAATTGACAACTTCATGATTCAGGGGGGTGGGTTTACGGCGGGACTTAACACAAAAACGCCGACTTACGCACCGATCGTACTGGAATCGGCTAATGGATTGTCCAATCTTCGTGGCACCATCAATGGCAGACCAGCAGTAATGGCACGCAATGGAGCGATATTTTAGGCGCGACAACGTCCACTTTTACACTGGATTCCGCGCATTCCGGACAAAAACTGCGCATACAAGGAAGTTACACCGATGGTCACGGCACAATCGAAACAGTCACTTCACGGGTAGCCGAGGTGCATGAGACGTTATCCGCCAAATCCGTCAATATCATGGCCTATTCTTGGAAGACCCATGTTCTGCTGGATGGCGTTGATCTTGGTATAACGGGACAACAGAATCAAACAACACAACAGGGCGGAACGGCGAATTTGACGGGAATTACCAATACCAGCCTATCGTTAAGTGTCATTCGTAATGTTCCGACAGGAGAGGTAACGACGACAGGTCAAGCCGTTAATCTTCAGGATGCAATATCGATTTTGAAGATGATTGTCGGGCTGGAGGTGAATGGCGCAGGAAAGGCTTTATCTCCCTATCAAGCCTATGCAGCGGACTTTGACGGCAATGGCGCAGTACATTTAACCGATGCGATCGGTGTTCTTAAGCATGTGGTAGGACTGTCTGCGCCCACGCCAAACTGGTTATTTTTCAGCGAAAGCGATGCCTTGACGGGCAGGGCAGGAACGGCTCCGGGGAGTGCACCGGTCAGCATCGTAGCTGATTTAACAGAAGCGGCTTCGGAAATTCCTGTGGGTTTGGTGGGCGTATTGCGAGGGGATGTGGATGGAAGTTTCGCCGGAATCAGTGGCGTAAAGAATCTGGATGTGCTTCAACCCGATTACATCCAGAATGTGGTGGCGCAAAATGGATTTGATGCGACGCAGTTTGGTGTTTATTCTGGGTGAATTGCTGCAAATTACCCCAAGTGAGATTTGAGTTTTGCCACGACTTATTGAGAAACCACATCAAACCCGCCGGATTAATTTGCCGAATGCTCTTGACTGCGGCATTCACCTTCGCTCACGCAGCGTTTGGCGCTGCGCCAAGCGGCTGGTCGGACCACCTTGAGTCGGATGACCAACGCTTTGAACGGGCGCACACCGCCTTCCAAGAGGGCCGATCTGCCCTGACCTACCTGCTGCTGCAACAGGTGCTGGCACGGAACCCCAACCATGTGAAATCCAAGGAGTTACTCTCATCCATCGCGCCACCGCCCCTCCTGCCGACAGCTTCCTCCCATCGACGGCTGTGGCTGGCCATGGAACTCGGCCATGATTCGAATATCTCCAGTGCGAGCGATATGTCGTCGGTGCATATTCCTGCCCTCAATCGAACCGTGGATGTCAAGAAACCGCTCTATGCCATTCCCAGCGATTTTTTCGGGATCAGCGGAGGAGGAGAGGCAGCGATGAAAATTTCCACGCATACCCGCGCATTTCTGTCGGGCATCGCTTCCGCACGCGTCAATCGGAATGAAATCGAGTTCTTTCCTCTCCATTACGCTGTGTCAACAGGATTGACACACCAGTTCGGCGTAACGCGCTGGACATTAGCCGGTAGTCTCGCCGAAAGAAGGCTGGCGCGTTACCGTCTACTAGTCGGTCGGTCATTGACCGGCCAGGTGGCCTTTCCCACGGGGACTGCCCTCGAAACAACACTGACACTCGAATGGCGCGACAACCTGTTTCCCTATTTCGACCAAGTCCGAACACAGGGATTGCATTATGGATTGGGATTCCTCCATCCGGCGAGTCGCAGCCGCCTGACTCTGTTTTCCGGCGAAGAAGCCTCTGGAGGCCTCGAAAAAAGTCTGGATCGGAAAATTCACGCCCTCGATGCGTCCACCCGCATGAGTGGGCCTCTGAATTCGAAAATCCAGCTTTCCGCCGCGTGGTCACAAGCGCGTTATCTGGAGCGAAGCCCCCTATTTCTGGTCACTCGGCGCGATACAACCCTTCTCGCTGCGGTCGAGCTGGATTATCCGATCAACGATGCCTGGCACTTGACACCCCGTGTCATCTTCGAGGAAAACCGGTCAAACATTCCACTGACAAACTTTTCGCGTCAGCAATGGTCGGTTACGTTAAGACGGGAGTTCTGATGATGCGCGCACTGTATACGGCGATCCTATTCTCGATGACATCTGTTGTTGCACTGGCAGAACCGGCAGTCATCTACGATCAAGAGGGCAATACGCCTAGGCTGGAAGGGTCAGTCAAAGTCACTTCTCGTCTGATGCAGATTAAGATAACGGAGCATCTGATCTTATCGATGGAAGAAAATGGTGAGTTTGCCATCGAGTCACTGCCTTCATCCGGTTACAAGATCAGAATCATCACGGGGCCGGCAACGGCCATCAATCTTGCCGCTAATACGGTCTCGCGATTGCCAATGGGCAATTACCTGACTGATGCTACCTCCACACACCTACAACCATTCAATGTTGCCTCCCCTCTTTTATCAAGCAACCGCACGGAACCGCTAGACATCATCCACCGACAGGGTTACCAAATGAGCGACTATGTTATGGTGCGGCAAAACGAGTATCTAGCGATGGATCTTCTTCAACCCATCAACAGCTTCCTAGCTTCGCTGTTGCGTAACCTAGCAAAAAAATGATGCTCGATGGATCGCGGTCTCCTACAGTCGATCTTCAACCCACCCCTGCACCGAGGCGAGTGCTGCTGGGAGTTGTGCGGGTTCGCTTCCGCCTGCCATGGCTAATTCGGGTCGGCCTCCGCCTTTGCCACCGACTTGGCTGGCAACAAAGTTCACCAGATCACCCGCCTTCATCTTGCTGGTTAAATCGGCGGTTATTCCGGCAACAATCGAGACTTTCCCCTCGCTACTGCTCGCCAGAACAATCGCTGCACGTTTCAGCTTCTCTTTGAGCTTCTCCATGATTTCACGCAGCGCAGGGGTATCAGCCTC